>WLMQ01000034.1 GCA_009700145.1 Actinomycetota bacterium | reverse complement strand
GTTAAGCCCGCCAGCGCCGATGGTACTTGGAGGTAGACCTCCTGGGAGAGTAGGTCGCTGCCAGAATTTTTCGATGAAAGACCCTCACTGACGAGTCAGTGAGGGTCTTTTGCATTCTCGGGTTTTTGTTTGCGACGAAATCAGTGATCTGCTCGTAGCCTTGTCTAAATGCCCGAACGTCCCAATTCTGATCGTCGACGAGACTCCCGGGGCGATTCACGTTCTGATTCACGCGGCGATTTCCGTACCGGAGGTCGTTCCAGCACACCTCGACCTGCATCGGGAACTGGCCGACCGCCCGGACCCCGTCCGAGCCGCCCTGCTGGCGCTCGAGATGACGACCGTCGCGGCGATTCTCGCGGTGATTCACGTGGTGGCGACCGCGATCGGGCCCCTCGTCGTGATTTTGGCGATCGTCCGAGCGGTGATCGTAACCGGGCACCGCGTCGCGATTTTGGGGATCGTCCCACTGGTGATTCTCGTCCGAGTAGTGATCGACCTAGCGGAGATCGTGACCGGGCTCCTCGTCGTTATGGCTCTGACTCACGTGGTGATTCTCGTGGTGGCGATCGCCCTAGTGGGGACCGCCGTCCAAGTGGAGACCGTGGCCCGCGTCGTGAATTCGGGGATCGGCCTAGTGCTGATCGTGGTCCGCGTCGCGAATTTGGGGATCGTCCTACTGGTGATCGTGCGCCGCGTCGTGAGTACGGAGACCGTCCGGTGCGTCGTGATGATTCACGCGGTGATCGTCCCAGTGGTGACCGTCGTCCAAGTGGTGATCGTGCGCCGCGTCGCGAATTTGGGGATCGTCCTACTGGAGATCGTGCTCCTCGTCGTGAATATGGTGACCGTCCGGTTCGTCGTGATGACAGCCGCGGTGATTCCCGCGGTGGTGATCGTGCACCTCGTCGAGACTTTGGAGATCGACCCAGCGGTGATCGTGATCGTGCACCTCGTCGTGATTTCGGTGATCGTGACCGCGCTCCGCGTCGTGATGATTCAGGTTCTGACTCACGTGGCGGCGACAGAGACCGTGCGCCGCGTCGTTATGGTGCAGGCGCTGGTCGTCCATCGGGCCCACGTCGTGATGACAGCCGTGATGGTGGTCGTCGCAGTGGTCCTCGTCGCGAAGACTTCGCACCCCGTGGTCCAAAGAACGAAGCAGAACGTCGTCGTGAAGCCGTGCGCTCGCGCGGCGGCGGCGAAGTGCGTAAAGACCGCGAACAGACTCCGGTGTCACGCGAAGCCGAGACCTGGGTCGATGAAGGTCGAATCGAAGATGAAGTCCGCGATACCGCCGAAGGCGCTGTGCGCCGTGCGCTCGCACCGCGACGCACTGTGTCGGCGCGACCAAAAGATGAAGACGAATTAGATCCTCAGACCAAGGCCGATGTTGCCAAGGTCCTTGAGCCGGTTCGTGCCAATCGCTTAAGTGGTCGTTTGAAGGCTGCGCAAATCGCTTTAGAGCGTGAGCGTTATTCAGAAGCTAAGCGCATTGCTAAATCACTCACCAAAGAACTCTCTGGTGTGGCTGCAGTTCATGAAGTCATTGGACTCGCGAGCTATCGCATGGGTCAGTGGCGCGATGCGACCGCTGCTCTTGAGCTTGCTCGTTCGATTCGGTTGCACATTGAAGATATGCCTGTATTGGCTGACTGTTATCGCGCTCAGCGTCGTTGGAACGATGTTGATGCAGTGTGGGCCGAACTCAAAGAATTGTCACCGTCGCCAGAAGTCATGGCCGAAGGTCGCATGGTTGCAGCCGGTTCTTTGTCTGATCGTGGCGAATTGAAAGATGCCATTGAATTGATGTTGAAGGTTGCTGCAATTCCGCGTCGCGTTCACGAGTATCACTTGAAGCAGTGGTATGTCTTGGGCGATTTGTACGACAAGGCCGGCAATGTGCAGAAGGCCCGCGAGTTCTTCCAGCGCGTTGCTCTGCACGACAAGGAATACGCCGACGTTTCTGAACGTCTCGCCTCGTACTAACACGTCGCAGATTGTTCACCGCAAGATTGGGCTCACGGCACACAACAGACCATCGTCATTTGGCGATCTGTTTGAAAGGTGTTGTATGTCATCCGTTGAAAATATTGGAGTCAATGTTGTTCTGCTGCGAGGTTCATTAAGCAGCGAACCCGTGGCGCGGGACTTGAATTCAGGATCGTCGGTGATTGGACTTGAAGTCACCACTCGACACGAAGACGAGCCAACTCGTTCGGTACCAGTCTCAATTTTTGACCCAGCCAAACCCGACGACATTTTGAGTTTGGTCGCTGGCGACGAAGTGTTTGTGATCGGATCAATCACGCGACGCTTCTTCAAAGTCGCTGGTGGCACGGGTAGTCGCACCGAGGTTGTGGCGACCGATGTTGTGCCCACCCGCCAGAAGGCCAAGGTCAAGAAACTCGTCGCCCGCCACCTCGAGAGGCTGGGATCGGCGCTGGAGTGACGACTACTCTTGGCACAACGGTTTCGTAGCAGTACGACGACAAAGGACTTCCCACATGAATCAAGAACAGTTGGCCCGCATGCGCAATGGCGATGGCTTCATCGCCGCACTTGACCAAAGTGGTGGAAGTACTCCGAAAGCTCTCCGTCTGTACGGCATCGAAGAGAACGAGTACTCGGGCGACGCTCAGATGTTCGACCTCATTCATGGCATGCGCAGTCGCATGGTGACGAGCTCGTCATTTGGTGGTAACCGAGTTCTTGGCGCCATTCTTTTTGAAGGCACCATGGACCGCGACATCGAAGGTTTGGGGAGCGCCGACTATTTGTGGAAGACCAAGGGCGTGATTCCGTTCTTGAAGATTGACAAGGGTCTGGCCGACGACGCTAATGGCGTGCAGTTGATGAAGCCCATGCCCGAACTCGATGCGTTGTTGGCTAAGGGTGCCAGTAAGGGAATTTTCGGAACCAAAATGCGCTCAGTCATCAAAGAAGCCAACAAGGCTGGCATTGACGCGGTAGTTGCTCAGCAGTTTGCCGTTGGTCGCCAGATCTTGGCTGCAGGCTTGGTGCCGATCATCGAACCCGAAGTCGACATCAATAGTTCAACCAAGAAAGAAACTGAAGTGTTGTTGAAGGCCGCTTTGTTGGCCGAACTAAACGCTCAACCAGCCGATCAGCCCGTGATATTGAAGCTCACCTTGCCTGAAGTGGATGACTTCTACCAAGAACTCGTGAAGCACCCGAGCGTGTTGCGCGTTGTTGCTTTGTCGGGTGGTTACAGCCGCGAAGAATCAAATCAGCGTTTGTCGCGTAACCATGGTGTGATCGCCAGTTTCTCGCGAGCACTCACCGAAGGTTTGTCGGCCAAGCAGAGCGAAGCAGAATTCAACGCAACTCTTGACTCAACGATTCAAGGAATCTTCGACGCCTCACGTACGTGAGACGTTCTTCAAATATTTAGTGCACCGGTCGTTAGTGAAGTGGTCGAATGACCGGACCGGTGCGCAACTTCGGAGTAAAGAACGTTGACTTTGGTGGCATGAGCAAACCTTCGTCGGCAGTTCGTTGAATTTCGGCAACAGTCACGGGGCGAATCAACACGCCTGCTGCGGCTTTTCCTGACGCAACAATGTCAACAACAAGTCCGACTCCGTGCTGATAACTCACATCGTGTGCCACTTCGGCTAGCGCATGCTCGAGTCGTGCGCCATCGAGATCGCGAATGCCAGCGAACATTTCGGTTCGCGGAATCATGAAGGTTCCGTTGCCCTGATCATCAATGAGTACAAGCGCACCTTTGTCTTGCATGTCGTAGGTAATCGAGGCAACAACTTTGCCAGCAGGAACGAATTCAAAGAACTTGGCAAAAGTCGCTTGTATTGCCGCAAATTCAATGCCCGTATACAAACGGTGAATCGCTTCAACGCTCAATTGCTCTTCAATCAGTTCGCCCACATACGTCATGGTGAGTTCGGCCGAACCATTACTTCCGGTGTCGGTCTTGCGCTGCTCATCGCGGAAGGTACGACTAATGGCGTAACGGTGGTGACCATCGGCAATGACGACTTCATTCGAACTCACTGCTAATGAAATTGCGGCAACTCGAGCCGGATCAGAAACTCGTTCAATGGTGTGGGTGACACCTTCGGTGGTGGCGGTTCCGAGCAATTCGCCGGGAGCTCGTAAAAGTTCGGTGAGCCCTGCGGTCAGCGACAAACCCCATACTGGTGACAAGTTGGTCATGGTGACACGAGTTAAATCAAGACGGTCAGTCTTGGCTTTCGGCGTGGTGCGTTCGTGAGGCAACACGCCGCCTGCACCTTCGTCAACAACTTCAAGTGCTCCGATGACACCAAAGGTCGTGCGCTCTGTGCCAGCCTCATCGCGAAATGTCATGCGATAAATGGTGAATGACGGTTCGGCATCTTCAACCAATACGCCTTGCGTTACCCAATTATCCAAAACATCGCCAGCGGCGTCGTAACGACCAGGACCATCTGACTCAACGGGCACATCGATGTGCACGATGTTGTTCGGATGACGCTGTGCCAATTCTTCGCGATCGGCCTCGGACAAAACGTCGTACGGGGGAGCTGCAACCAAATTCAGGTCGGCTGAGGCGTAACGGAGAGCATGAAATGGTTCAAAACGGTGCACATCTCTAGATTGCCACGCCGATGTCGGTGGGGGCGTGGCAAGATCGCTAGGTCATGAATATTTCTAACAAATTTCCGGTTCTGTGCGATCTCGACGGGGTGGTGTGGTTGGCTCACGAACCCATCGATGGTTCAGCGCACGCAGTTGAACGTTTACGTGCTGACGGGCATCGCGTTTTGTTTGTCACTAACAATTCGTCCGCTACTGTCGCCGACCAAGAAGCTGCGCTTTTGGCAGTAGGAATACCCGCGGTCGGCGATGTCATTACTTCGGCCATGGCGGGAGCACATTTATTGAGCGCGGGCGAACGAGTTTTGATGTGTGGCGGAGCGGGTCTGGCCGAAGCAATAGCACAGGTTGGTGCGATATCGGTTTCCCATGATGAAGTAGAAAGTGGAGCGCGGGTCGACACCGTCATCGTGGGATTTCATCGCCATTTTGACTACGAGATCATGCGCCGCGCGGCAACTGCTATTCGCCAGGGTGCGCGCCTGATTGGCACCAACGATGACGCGACCTACCCGACCCCCAACGGTCCGATTCCGGGCGGCGGCAGCATTTTGGCGGCCATTTCTACGGCGGCCGGTATTGATCCAATTGTTGCGGGCAAGCCCCACCACGCCATGGCCGATGTGGTTCGGGCGTACGAACCAAGTGTTGGCCCAGATTCCGTCATGGTGGGAGACCGACCATCAACCGATGGCAGATTTGCCACCACGCTCGGATGTCGCTTTGCGCTGGTGCGCTCGGGAGTCACGCCAACAGGTGTGATGCCAGCCGATCGGCCGTCGTGGTTTGCGGGGACGACCCTTGATATTGACGCACCCAATCTTGCGGGTGTTGCTCACTATTTGCTGAAATAAGGCTCTCGAAAAATCGGGGTAGCGTCTAGTTATGGCCAAGAACCCGATCAACAAAAACTCAATGAAGAAGTTGTTCGACACTGTGTCCCCGATGGGACCAGATGCCGCTGAAAAGTTTGTTCGCGAGTTACTGAAGGCGGGTGACGAGCGTCGTCGCGACGCCGAAAAGATCGTGACTGAAATTGTTGCGGCGAGTCGTAAATCGGCTGAACATTTCAGCGAGGCAGTTCAACGCGAAGTTGCCAAGCAACTAACCAAAGCCGTTAAGCGCGTCGACCATTTAGAAAAGAGAGTCGAAACTTTGACCCGCAGCCTTGAGGCAACTCGAGCTGTGTTGGTAGCAACTGCCGCGAAGTCGGTAGCCGACACAGTCGCCAAGCGCAAGGCGGCCGCATCGACTGCAACGACAACGCCAGCACCAGTGGCACCAGCAAAGAAGGCAACTGTGAAGAAGGCGCCAGTCAAGAAAGCGCCGGCCAAAAAATTAGTAGCCAAGAAAGCTCCCATCAAAAAAGCTGCGCCGAAAAAGCCTTCGGCACAGTCGGCAACGACCGACACAACCTCAGCCTGAGCAACTGACCTACTTCATTTCTTTTTCAAATGGCTCGTCGACAACGTCTTGATACTGAATTGGTTCGGCGACAACTTGTGTCGGGTCGACGTGAAGCAACCGAACTGATTGATGCAGGTCGCATTTTGGTCAATGGCGCAATTGCATCAAAAGCAGCGCATCAAGTAGATCCCGCCGATGCGGTGGTCGTCAGTGGTCCGCCTGCACGTTTTGTGAGTCGCGGTGGCGAGAAGCTCGACGCAGCGTTAGAAGCCTGTGGAATTGATGTCACCGGTCGACGAGTTCTAGATGCCGGTGCATCAACAGGCGGGTTTACCGATTGCGTATTGCAACGCGGAGCAACTCATGTTGTGGCTCTCGATGTAGGACACGGTCAACTGCACCCCAAAATTCGTGATGACGAACGAGTCACCGTGATGGAGCGTTTCAATGTGCGTGACATGACGATTGATGACATCGGGGGAGAAGTCGATGTCGTCGTCGCCGATTTGTCGTTCATTTCGCTCACCCTTGTGGTGCCCGCCCTCGTTGGGGTGTGCCGACCGGGAAGTGAATTGGTATTGCTCGTGAAACCGCAGTTTGAAGTAGGCCGCCGTGATGTGTCAAAGGGCAAAGGGATCATCTCAGACCCCGATCTGCATCAGTCAGCCTGTGACGGCGTACGAGAATCCTGCGAAAATGCTGGGGCCACGGTCAATCAGATCATTTCATCGCCCATTACTGGGGCTGAAGGTAATAAAGAGTTCCTCTTATATGCCACCGTGCGTGAGAAGATGTCGGTATGACGTCTGCATCGCCCAAAAAAGTCGTCATAGTCGGTCACTCCGAACGGCCCGAAGCCGCAGTCGTTGCTCGCCAAGCCGTCGAATGGCTGCGAAAGCATGGCCATACGCCAGTTGCACAAGCAGTCGATATTCAGTCCCTCGGACTCGAAGTTGATCTCTGCACAGCCACCGACATTGCATCGGCTGAATTGGTCCTGAGTATCGGCGGCGACGGAACCATGTTGCGTTCGGTCACGATGTTGAACGGAGCAGCTGTTCCGGTACTGGGTATCAACATGGGCTTGTTGGGTTATTTGGCCGAGGTCGAACCTGAAAACCTGGAGTCGTCGCTTGAGCGATTCTTTTCTGGTGACTACGAACTAGAAAAGCGTTTAGTCATTGACGTAGAAGTTGAGAAGAACGATGGTTCGCGAACGGCATGGCGAGCGTTGAACGAAGCGTCATTTGAGAAAGAACGTACTGGTCAGACTGTTCGCTTGGCAGTCAGCATTGATGGTGCTCGGTTTACGACCTTTCAAGCCGACGGGCTTTTGGTCGCAACGCCAACTGGATCAACTGCTTATTCGTTGTCGGCCCGCGGACCGGTGGTGTCGCCAACTCTTGAAGCAATGTTGCTGACGCCATTGGCGCCACACATGTTGTTTGACCGTTCGCTTGTTCTTGGACCTACTGAAACAATTCGCATTGACGTTGACGGCTCACGATCGGTGGGCTTGGCGATTGATGGTCAAGAAGTGGCATCGCTCGAAGGCGGCGCATCAGTGACGTGCTCGGCATCTGATCATCCAGCCCTGTTTGTGCGCATGCAACCGCAGCGTTTCCACCAAATCTTGAAAGCCAAATTCGGTTTGGCTGATCGATAAGAGTTGGTTGCTGTCTCATGCTGAGTGAATTACACATTGAAGGCCTTGGAATCATCGATCGACTCGATCTGGTTCTCGGAAACGGTCTCACGGTTCTGACTGGCGAAACTGGTGCCGGCAAAACCATGTTGGTTGAAGCCATCAGTCTTTTGGTCGGAGGTCGCGCCGACGCTGGTCGCGTTCGTGCCGGAGCCGCCGAGGCCCGAGTTGAAGGGCGTTTTGTCACCGACGATGAGGAAATCGTTTTGTGTCGCGTCATTCCACTTGATGGTCGCTCGCGCGCCTACGTGAATGGCCGATTGGCAACAGTCGGTCAATTGGCCGACATCGGTTTGAGATTGGTCGATCTTCACGGTCAACACACCCATCAAAGTTTGTTGTCAGCCTCGGTTCAGCGTGCGGCCTTGGACGAATTTGCTCATACCGACCTTGGCCCATTGCGCGAGGCGCGAGCACAACTGACCGAGATTGATGCTTCGTTGGCGGCACTTGGTGGTGACACCAGGGCGAGAGCACGGGAAATTGATTTGTTGAAGTTTCAGGTCGAAGAAATTCTGGCTGCTTCGCTTGATGACCCCCATGAAGAGCAGGTGCTTGAAGTTGAAGAAGATGTTTTGGCTGATTCCACCGCACATCGCGAGGCTGCGCAATTGGCACTGGCCGGAATCAACGATGACGACGGAGTTCTTGATGTTTTAGGTTCGGTCATCGCGGCTTTGCAGAATCGGGCACCTTTTGAGGCTGAGGCGAACCGTCTACGTGACATCGTTGCCGACCTCACCGACACCGCCTCGAATGTTCGCAACATCGGCGAAAATTGTGAAGATAACCCCGAGCGCCTTGCTGAGGTGCGACAACGCCGCCAAAGTCTGCGCGAACTTCGACGTAAATACGGCGAGTCTCTTGCCGAGGTCATTGCCTACCTAGATGAGTCGTCACAGCGTCTTGATGAACTGCAGTCATTTGAGGTTCGGGTCGAGGCCCTCGAAAAGCAACGGGTTGATGTGGAGCGCGGCGAGCGTCAAGCTGCCGCCAAGGTTGCCAAGGTCCGCAAAGGGGCTGCCAAATCACTCGGCTCGGCCATCACGGGCCATCTCACGCAACTGGCAATGGAGCGGGCGGTTGTTGATGTTGAGGTTGGGGGAGACGACCCGGCCGATGAGGTGACCATGATGTTGGCTGCCAACCCAGGCACTCCAGCGGCTCCGCTGAGCAAGGTCGCCTCGGGTGGCGAACTCGCGCGAACAATGCTGGCAATTCGCATGGTGCTCACTCAAGGTCCGCCTATTTTGGTGTTTGACGAGGTCGATGCCGGGATTGGTGGATCGGCAGCAATCGCCATGGCTGAGAGCTTGTCGCGCCTCGCCCAGGCCCATCAAATTTTTGTCGTGACCCACTTGGCTCAGGTAGCGGCCGTTGCCGACCACCATGTCGTTGTGGAGAAAAGCATCGTCGATCGCAAGGGCGCTGAAGTGACTTTGGCGAGTGCCGCAGAGGTCTCTGGTGCGCGTCGGGTGGACGAAATTGCCCGCATGTTGTCGGGTCGGCCAGACAGTACGGCGGCTCGCCGACATGCCAAAGAGCTACTCACATCAGGAAGTTCGACCGACTAGCGAAAAAGAATTCCGAATTTCCTGCTTGGGGATCGTAGTAAGACACTGAGGAGTCAGGAATAGTTGTAGGGTGATCTCCCGTAATTGGTTTGTCCAAACGGAGGTCAAAATGCCGAAACATATCTTTGTGACTGGTGGAGTTGCAAGTTCTTTGGGTAAAGGTTTGACTGCCTCGTCGCTCGGTCGTCTTCTGAAACTGCGTGGTCTGCGTGTCACGATGCAGAAGCTTGATCCATACATCAACATCGATCCGGGCACGATGAACCCGTTTGAACATGGTGAAGTTTTCGTGACCGATGATGGCGGAGAAACCGACCTCGACCTTGGTCACTACGAACGATTCATTGACGAAAGTCTTTCACGTAATTCAAACGCAACGACTGGTTCGATTTATCAAGCTGTGCTTGCTGCTGAACGTCGCGGCGATTATCTCGGTAAGACCGTGCAAGTGATCCCACACATCACTGATGAAATCAAACGTCGTATTCGCCGCATGGCTTCTGAAGATGTAGACGTGGTTATTACCGAAGTTGGTGGCACCGTTGGCGACATCGAAATCCTCCCGTTTTTAGAGGCGATTCGTCAATATCGTAAAGAAGCCGGCCGCGGAAACGTGTGCTACATCCACGTCACTTTGGTGCCTTTTATTGGTCCTTCGGGCGAACAGAAAACCAAGCCCACGCAGCACTCAGTGACCGAATTACGCAGCCGCGGAATCCAGCCAGATGTCATTGTTTGTCGCAGCGAAGAATCGTTGAGTCCCAGTTTGAAGCGCAAGATTTCAAATTTGTGTGACGTTGATGAACGCGCTGTGGTGAACGCTGCTGACGTGCGCAACATTTACGAATTGCCATTGGTGTTACACGACGAAGGTCTTGACACCGTGGTGTGTGATGTTTTGCAGATTGACGCAAAGCCAGATTTGTCATCGTGGCAGAGCGTGGTCACGATGGTCGAAAATGCCACCAAGCCCGTGCGTATTGGTTTGATCGGTAAGTACATCGAACTTCACGACGCCTATTTGTCGGTTGTCGAAAGTATTAAGCATGCGGGCTTCCATCACGGAGCCAGCGTTGAGATCGATTGGATCCAGGCCGAAGAAGTTGAAGGACTTTTGGCTGCGGGTCGCTTGAGCGAACTCGACGGAATGGTGATTCCTGGTGGATTCGGTATTCGTGGTGTTGAAGGAAAGATTGCTGCGGCGGCTTTTGCTCGTGAAAATAATCTTCCATGTCTTGGTCTGTGTTTAGGAATGCAAGTCATGACAATTGAATACGCGCGTCACGTCTTGGGTATGGCCGATGCACATTCAACTGAATTCGATCCGTCGACTCAGCATCCAGTGATTGACATCATGAACGATCAGCGCGATGTCACCGACAAGGGTGGCACGATGCGCCTTGGTGCTTATTACGCAGTCTTAGAGCCCGGCAGCAAAGTTGCCAACGCCTATGGCGAAAGCGTCGTGAGTGAGCGTCATCGTCACCGCTACGAATTCAACAGTCAGTACCGCACTCGGTTTGAAGCATCTGGCTTTGTGTGTAGCGGAACGTCGCCCGACCGTCGCCTTGTTGAATTCATTGAACTGAAGGATCACCCGTTCTGGGTTGGTACTCAGGCTCACCCCGAGTTCAAGAGCCGTCCTGATCGACCGCACCCACTATTCCGCGAGATGATTGGGGCCTCGCTTGAATATCGAGCCACTGCCAATCGGCCCGCTGACGCACAAAGTACCCGTGACGAGGTCCGTTCTGTCTGATTCACCATCTGAGTCAGTACTGGGTGAACTGATGGGTACGTTTCGTCATCTCGGAGATCGCAAGATTTACGACGGATATATCTGGAAAGTCGTCGTCGGAGAATTTGTGGCGCCAAATGGTGAAACGTTTACGCGTGACATCGTGCGTTCGCCAGGAGCAGTGGCCGTGGTGCCTATTCGCTACAACGACGCCGGCGAACCTTTCGTGGTCTTAATCAAGCAATATCGAGCAGCCTTTGATCGCGTGATTATTGAAGTGCCCGCCGGCATGCGTGATATCCCGGGTGAGGCTCCTGAAGCGACAGCGATTCGTGAACTCGCTGAAGAAACTGGGTATACCGCAACGAACCTTGAGTTGTTGCATCAGTTTTATCCGTCAACCGGAATGACCGATTCGGTCTTACACGTATACCTAGCCACTGGACTCACTCATGTAGGTCAAGAGACGCATGGGCCCGAAGAAGACCACATGGAAGTGTTTGAGATACCTTTCGCTGAAGCCGTTGCCATGGTGGTGAGCGGAGAAATTGCTGATGCAAAATCAACAATTGGCTTATTGCTCGCCGATCGCCGACTTCGTGGTCTTGATTCTGTCGTAAAGTAACTATTCGTGGACATCACCGAATCGGTACCACTTGAAGTTGAAGAGTTCTTGTCGTGGTTACTTGCTGAACGAGGTCGTTCACAGAACACCTTGCAGGCTTACCGTCGTGACTTAATGAGTTATTGCGAATGGTTGCTCGAGCAAAAGACCGATCTGCATCGTGTGCAACTTGCCGATATCAATCGCTTCGTGTCTTCTCAACGATCGTCTGGTGCTGCGGCGTCAAGCGTTGCGCGACACATGGCTGCGGTGCGCATGTTGCACCGTTTCATGTCGGCCGAAGGAATGCGCAACGACGACCCAACCGCAGATTTTGATGGCATCAAGGTTCCGGCGGGTATTCCAAAACCTCTGTCAGAAGATGAGGTTGAAAGTTTGCTGGCTGCTGTGACGGGTGATGAACCTGTAGCGCTACGTGATCGAGCGCTCCTTGAATTGTTGTACGCCACTGGTGCGCGTATCTCAGAAGTATGTGGCTTGTCGATGGGGGATCTTGATCTCGATGCCGGTCTTGTTCGCCTGTACGGAAAAGGTTCGAAAGAACGCCTGGTGCCAGTTGGCAAATGCGCGCGTGAAGCAGTTGATCGTTGGTTAATTGAGGGTCGCGAAAAACTTGAGCCAGTTCGCTGGTTGAAGCGTGGCGATGCTGAAGCGATCTTTTTAAATAATCGTGGTGGGCGACTGGGACGCCAGGCGGCATTTGCGATTGTGTCGCGAACCGGTAATCGGGCCGGCCTCGCTGCACAGTTGTCTCCTCACGTGTTGCGTCATTCATGTGCGACACACATGCTTGACCATGGCGCTGATTTACGCATTGTGCAAGAAATGTTGGGTCACGTCTCAATTTCGACAACGCAGGTGTACACGCGGGTGTCGCAAGAACGCTTGATTGATCAATATCGCACGGCGCATCCACGCGCGAGTGTTTCACGAGGGTCTTGATGTCTCAATTTATGGAGAATCAGCGTCATCTTGTTCGGCGCTTCTTTACGTCTATCTCCAAACGACCGCCTACTGCCAATGACATTGCTTGGGTTAACGAAATGTTGCTAGCGAGTGAATTCGACATATGGAAGCGCTTGAAACCGCACGATCAACGTCACTCAATAGAAGTCGCACGTCGTTTCACCGATTTGCATCCCGCATTCACGCGTGATGAAGTTGCTGCTGCGTTACTGCATGACATTGGCAAAGTTGAAAGTGCACTCGGAGTTATGGGACGAGTGATGGCCACGATTGTCGGTCCAAAGGGCACCAAATTTCAGGAGTATCACAATCATGAAGTGATTGGCCTGAATTTATGTCGTGAGGCTGGTTCGAGTGTTGAGACCCTGCGTCTTTTGGATTGGTCGACCACAGAATCAAGAAATGATCCAATCGTCAAGTTATTGTTTCAATCGGATCAGATCTAGTGCAGAAATAGTTGATGCCTATGTCGTTGATCTAGGATTTCTAAGTTCTATGACGAAGCCACGACATCGCTCCTTGAGTTCGCTCGCGTTGTTGAGTCGACAATGTGTCACTGGATTAGTTCTCGCCACAACTGTCGTTGTTGCTTCATCGGTTGGGGTGCAGTCAGTTTCGGCTGCTCCCGTAGGTGCATCGGCGTTTCACGGAGTGTCGCCACTTCGGGTCTTTGATACCCGCGGGTCTGCAAAGCCTGGTGCTGGTTCGTATAGCCCGGTCTTGATTGCTGGATTGGCAGGAGTGCCGAATTCGGCAACCGCAGTTGTTCTCAATGTGACAGCGATTGACGCGACGGGTGAAGGCTATGTGACGGTGTACCCGTGGGGTGAGGCGTTGCCCAATACCTCGAATGTGAATATCAAGACTTTTGGTCAGATGGTGCCGAACCTCGTGACTGTTCGCCTGGGCACTGGTGGCAAAGTCGGTTTGTATTCATCGATCTCAGCCAACTTATTGGTCGACGTCTTTGGGTATTACAGCGCGTCTGGAGCGACAGCGGCGGGTCGCTTTATCGCGTTGACACCACAACGTTTACTTGACACTCGTGGGAGTGCAACGGTTGGCGAAAATGGAGTCGTTCGCTTGTCAATGCCTGCCGGTGTCCCAGCCAATACTGAAGGATTGGTATTAAACGTCACTGCAGTGAATTCGCGGCTTCGTACCGATGGCTTTGGGTATTGGACCGCGTATCCAGCTGGTCAAGGGCAGGGCACAACATCGAACCTAAATATCTCTTCAGCCGGTCAAACGATCGCTAATCAAGTGATTGTGAAGCCAAGCGCGACCGGTGTTGATTTTTACTCGTATGCCGGAGGCGACTTACTCGTTGACCTGATGGGTTATTACACCGGCACAGGCGCTGAGGTAAAAGAGGACGGACTGTTTGTGCCTGTTTCTCCAACTCGTTTGCTCGATACGCGTTCAAGCCCAAACCCACTTGGTGAGAACGTTGCGTTGCACCACGAGTGGACAGTCGAAGTGGGCACGGCGACCCAAGCCGGGATTCCAAGTACAGGTGCATCGGCCGTTGCCTTGAATGTCACAATGACTCGGTCTCACGGTGAGGGTTATGTCACCGTGTATTCAGCGGGCAGTTTGCGTCCTGGTTCATCAAACCTCAATGCCGATAAAGCAGGCGTTACTGCGCCGAACCACGTGCAACTGGCAACGGGCACCCGTGGTGTCTCGTTTTATTCGTATGGTGGCACCGATTTAATTGTCGACATTTTTGGTTGGTTTGTGGGAAGTCCCCAGGTTTCAACACAGAACGCGCCAAGTAATTCGTTGCCCGATGCTGAAGGTTTCCCTGGTTACATCTCGATTCCGCAAATTGGATTGACGTCTATGGTGCGCGAAGGAACCGAATTCGTCAATATTGATCCTTCGCACTTGGTTGAATCGCGCACTCCCAATCAGCCAGGCAATGTGGCGATTTTTGGACACCGAGTGTCGCACGGGCATGAGTTTCAGAATCTCGACAAACTCGGCGAGAACTCTTTGGTGTATCTCACCATTGGTTCAAAGATGTATACCTATCGAGTGACCGATGTTGATATTCGCTTGCCAACAGACCCGTTGTTGTATGCATCAACGTCGAATGACCAAACACTGTCACTAGTTGCTTGTCATCCGCCGCACAGTGTGAAGTACCGCATTGTGGTGCACGCAGTATTGATTGACATCGCCGAATACTGACTCAGCGCTTGATTGACCACAAATGGTCGCCGTCTCACTCGGGTGAGAGTAAGCCGATATTGCTGTAGGTGCGTTCAAGTGTGGCCGACGCGACTGCACGAGCCTTTTCGGCGCCGGTACGCAACAAGCGTGACAGTTCAGCTTTGTCGCCCATGAGTTCGTGATAGCGATGTTGAATTGGCGCAAGAATTTCAACAACGGCCTCACCAGCATCGGCCTTGAGCGGTCCGTACTGCGTGTATTCGGCGGCAACCTGTTGCGGACTACGACTCGTACATGCGGCCAAGATTTCAATCAGGTTTGAAACACCAGGCTTTTCGGCACGATCAAAGCGAACTTCACCATCAGAGTCGGTAACGGCGCGCTTGAACTTCTTCAAAATTGCCGCGGGCTCATCGAGCATGTACACAATTCCAGCATCGGTGTTTGATGACTTCGACATTTTTGCGGTGGGCTCTTGCAAGTCGGTGACTTTGGCACCAGCTCGAGGAGTCACGATTTTGGGAACGACAAAGGTGTCGCCGAAGCGTCCGTTGAATCGCATCGCAATATCGCGCGTGATCTCAATGTGTTGACGCTGATCTTCGCCAACCGGAACTTCATCAGCGTCGTACAACAAAATGTCGGCGGCCTGAAGAGCGGGGTAGGTAAAAAGGCCGGCTGAAACGAAATCGGCTTCGCGCTTGGCCGACTTGTCTTTGAATTGCGTCATGCGGCTGAGTTCGCCATACGACACGGTGCATTCCATGACCCAGCCAAGTTGCGCATGTTCGGGCACATGGCTTTGTACGAAAACAGTTGCTACTTCAGGGTCGAGACCAACTGCGAAAAGCGTGGCGGCAAGTTCGAGAGTGCTCGTGCCCAAGACGCCCGGACGATCGGTCACTGTGAGCGCATGAAGGTCGACAATGCCATGGAAGGCGTCGCATTCGTGCTGGCCTACGACCCAATTGCGCAGAGCGCCAAGATAATTGCCCAAATGGACGACTCCGGTGGGTTGGATACAGGACAAGACGCGAGGCACGGGTCAAGGATAACGGCGCTCTATCGCTTACTGGGGCTTATTCAGTCTTGTTTGATGAGCCGTTTTTGCCGTTT
>WLMQ01000033.1 GCA_009700145.1 Actinomycetota bacterium | reverse complement strand
GCGTCATTAATTCGCTGAGTCACAACTTTAGTTTGTGACTCCGCGTCGTTCTCATAACAAGTTGTTATGAGCCCCCTCTTTCGGCTTCTGATCATCTCTTCAGCCTCGAGACCACGTCGGCTTTATATCTGTATGCCGAATTTAACCGCTCGCCCGCCGCGAGCGCCTGCAGAACCTGCTCTTCACCTTTTTCATACAGTGCTGCAGCTTCAAGAATTTCCTGGGCATCACGTGATGCCAAGCGGACACATCCAGAATCATCAAGAACGATTTGGTCGCCCGACGAAACTTCTTGCCCAAAAATGTTGACTGTTTCGCCCACTGATACAACGTGGGCCCTTCCGAGCGGTCCGACCACTGCGGTGCCACTCGCGTAAATCGGTAGCTCTAAGTTCTGCATCGCAATGATGTCACGCACAAAGCCATCAATTGCCACGCCGACAAAACCGGCCTGTTGAGCCGACGCAGTCAAGATTTCGCCCCAGATCGCCCCACCGATATCGATAGCCCCAGCTATCACAAGAATCTTGCCCGCCTGCAAGGCCGACAAAACCTCGTACATCGGTTTGAAATCGGCACCAGAGTCACGACGTTCAATCTGCACTGTCACGACTTCGCCAACAACTGGGCAACGCGCGGCCACAATCGGAGCGAGCGGAGGCGTGAGCCAACCACTTTGCCCGCGTAACGCGAGAACATCAGCAATAGCCGAAGAAGAGGCAGTGGGAACTTTCATCCGACCTTTTCTGTGGCGGTGTTGTCGGCGACCAATTTGATCTTGCGACCTGGCCAGTTGCGCTGATAGCGCTGCACGAGCCAACGATTGAATTGCACATGGCTTTCTTCTTGCCAAGAGTATCGACCGCGAGGCGCGAACTGCGAGTGCATACCACGCTGAACTTTTGTCGTGGCATCTTGGTCTTGTTTCACGAAAACTTGAACTCCGGCATCACTCATCTCGTACAAGTAATCAAACATCGGATGTTCGAGCGCTGTTGGGTGCAACAAGTAACCGATCTCAAGATCAATCGTGTCAGGCGAAGTTGGTCGAATGATGAAAAAGAAAGCCTGATCGGGGGCGGTACCGAAGCACAAAGTCGGTGGCATCAACGCGAAAGTTGAACGCCAGCGTTCTTCTTCGGTCAGCATCGGGAAGATTGGCATCAACGCTTTCGAAGTGGCGTTGAAACCACCATCAATATGGATGTATCCATTGGTGCGGAAGATGACACCAGAAGCGTCGTCCCATGCAACGGGGAACTCGGCCATGTTGCTCGGGCAGAAATCTTGAATGGTGTGGTGCAGACGATTGGCGTGATAGCCATCGTTGAAGTTCTCCATCATGACTTTCCAGTTCCATGGGAGGTCCTTCAAGGTGAAGGTTCCGGGACACACCGAATTTTCGAGGTCGTAGTTAACAAGCAATGGTTCGTAGCGCGACATGGTGGGACCAAACGGCGCAGCATCAAGATCGAAGTTGACCATGATGAAGCCCTTCCACACTTCGACCCGCAGGTTGGGCATACCCCACTGCTTCTTGTCAAAATCTTTGGTCTTTTCCATCGCTGGCGCACCGAGCAAACGACCATCAAGGGCATATACCCATTGGTGATACGGGCAGGTAAAAGTTCCACAGTTGCCGGCATCTTCTTTGATCTGCATACCGCGGTGCTGACAGATTGACGAGAAGACATGAACTTCGCCCTCTTTGGTACGAGCAACAATGACATGCTCGCCATTGGCTGTGGTCGTGTAGTAATCGCCAGGATTCTTGATTTGATCGGTTCGGCCGACACAGAGCCACTCAGTAGCGAAAATTGTCTTCTGCTCAAACTCGAGGAATTCATCTGATGTGTAAATCACTGGCGGCATGGTGCAAGCCACCGAAACATCGGCAATTGATGCATCAAAAGACTGCAAAAGTTCATCATTGAAAATAGTCATTTCTTTGTCCTTCCTAAATGTCTCACGACGGTTGACTTTCTTTCAGCAGAAATTTACGAATTTTTCCAACACTTGTTCGCGGCAGTTCGTCCACATATGTAATGTCACGCGGCCGCTTTGACTTCGCCAGGCGCTCATCGCACCACACATGAAGTTCGGCAACCGTGGGAGCGTTTTGCGGGTCACGGGCAACGACAAATCCAACCGGAACTTCATCACGAATTTCATCAGGCTGACCAATGACTGCCGCTTCAAGAATGTCTGGATGTGCCGACAACACTTGCTCAACTTCAACAGTTGAAACATTCTCTCCGGCAACCTTCAACACATCAGCACGACGACCATCAAAGAAATGACGACCAGATGCATCACGAGTTGCGCGATCACCTGTCAAGAACCAGCCGTTGCGATAACTCTTCGCTGTGGTTTCTGGGTCGTCTAGATATCCACTGAACAAGGTGATTCCCGGTGTTCCACCAACAACGATTTCTCCAATTTCACCAACTGCAACCGGATGACCTTCGGCATCTTGCACATCAAGCATGCATCCCGGCGAGACATAGCCCATGCAATCAGGACGCGGAGCCTGTGATTCGTCAGTGAGCACCGCCGGAATCGTTTCAGTCATGCCGTACAACTGACGGGGTTGACAGGCCAGCAATTGAGAAAGTTCGACGTATTGATGTTCGGCAATGTTCATCGCGTACCAACAATGCTTCAGCGCTAAACCAGGCACTGGCGTATTGCCTCGTGCCAAAATCATGCGAATGGGAGCAGCGAATAAACTGGCGTGGGTTGCTGCATAGGTCTTGGCCTGTTGCAAGAATCGCGTTGCACTGAAAGTGCTCATGAGGGCCACCGATGCGCCAACAGCAATCGCCGAGGCAAAGCTGTAGTACTGCGCATTGGCATGAAAGAGCGGTAACACAACTAACTGACGATCATCAGCAGTGAGCCCACTTGCTGCCGCCATGACTTGACCGGCGAACGAATAATTGGCCTGACTGATGTCAACACCTTTGGGACGACCGGTCGTGCCAGAGGTAAACATCACCGCGGCACGATCACGAATATTGAGCATCGGCCAATTCGTGAACTTCTCAGTTCCGAACACGGCCAATTCGCAATCATCTTCGTCAATCGCAATCACCGGAATCGAGAGAGCTGCGGCACGGAATTCATCTTCGCGATGCACCGAGCACACACCGACACGGGCACGAGTACGCGATTGATGTTCGACTAATTCTTGAGTCCGCGATTGCGGATCGCTCGGCACAATCCATGCGCCAAGACGAACACTGGCGAGCCAGAGTGCGACGAAGGCCGGTGAATTAGTGAGAGCAAGATTGACCGAATCGCCCTTGTCGACGCCAAGTCGAACCAAGGTTGCGGCAGCACGTGCGACGACATCATCAAACTCGGCATAGGTCCATGAGTGAGAGGATCCGGATGAAGTTTCAAAGACTAAGAACGTTGCATTGGATCGCGTCGCAACAGCGTCTTGCCACAGATTGCCGAAGCATGTGCCTTCAGTATTGCCATCAGTATTTATTGTCATTTTCCCCTCCCCCATTTACTCAAACTCTGTTGTTAGTACTCAACGTCTCGCGAAATGTGTCAGCTGTCGACTGCTCCGTAGCCTCCGCCGCCTGGAAGATCGAGACGCACTCGATCGCCAGACTTCAAAGCAACACGTGCTTGCGTGCGAACGGCTTCATCGTTGACCGTGAAGTTGCCCGACTCGCCAGCTTCTCCACCAAAAATTCCTTCCGGCGGAACTGCCAAACGAGATGTCACTGCATTGAGTTGCCAACCCTTTGGCGCGTCAACAGTGAACTCAACGGTCTGACCAAGACCGCCCATGGTGTGGCCCTTGCCGCCCGAACCACGACGCAGTTCTTTACGGAAGAAACGAATGGGTGCGGATGCTTCAACGACTTCAACCGGCACTGCCGACACGCCAGTTGGGTATGAACACGCCGACAAACCATTCTTGGTTGCGCGAGCACCAACTCCACCGGCATAGGTAAACATCGACGTGATGAACGGACTGCCGTCGTCATAAGTTCCGCTGACCTGCATCGTCCACACTGCACCAGCACCTTCGGCCATTGCTTGCATCGGTCGAATTTGTGCCAATGCCTTGAGCAATGCATTCGGCAAGAACATGCCAACAACGTGACGCGCTGTACATGGTTGTGGAGACACTGCATTTACGATTGAACCAACAGGTGCCTCAACCAAGATTGGTGCCAAGCTGCCGTAGTTGTTTGGCAAGTCAGGGTTCAACACAGCGCGGACCGCAAAGGTTGTGTACGCGTGGGTGTAGTTACGCACAACGTTGATGCCGTACGGGCTGGCGCCCGATGAACCTTCATAGTCGACCAATATTTCACCCTTAACAACATCAACCGTGATGGCACACGCGATATGAATACGACTGCCATCGGCTAAGTCGAGTTCGGCGCTTGCCTTGTAGGTGCCGGCAGGCAATTCACGAATTGCTGCTCGGGTTGCCACATCACTACGCGTAATGATTTCATCACTGAGTTCTTCAATGTCGTTGAGATCATGCTGTTCGCACAGAGCCAACAGCCGTCGCGCTCCAACTTCACCTGAAGCCATTTGTGCCTGCAAGTCACCAGCCATATGGTCGGGTTGACGCACATTCGACAAGATGAACTTCCAGACATCAGGGTTTCGTTCGCCGCCAATCATCAAGCGACAAATCGGAATCCAGAGCCCCTCTTCGAAAACGTCACGGGCGCCTGCACCAATTCCGTATCCACCAACATCGGTGTGGTGAATAGTCGAACCGAAGAAGGCGATAATTTCGTTGTTCTTCCAGACGGGACACATCACCGTGACGTCAAGCAACTGACCAGCAGTCTTGTATGGATCGTTGGTGACGATGACGTCACCAGGCTTCAAACTGCTGATGGGATACTCATCAAGGATTGCGCCAATGGCACGAGCCAACGAGTTGATGTGGCCAGGTGTGCCAGTCACAGCCTGGGCAACCATACGGCCACGCTTATCGAACACCGCGTTTGCTAGGTCACCAGCTTCGCGAACGATCGGCGAGAAAGCCGCTCGTTGCAGAGCACGCGCTTGTTCGTTCACTGTTGCGATGAGGCTCTGCCACAACACTTCAAGTTCGATGGGATCAAAAGTACGGGCCATTTTGGTCACTTCACTTTCCGGTCGGCGATGAGTGATCCATCGCTACCAAGACTCACTGTCCAATTCGGACGGATAACTGCAGTTGTTTCTCGTTCTTCAATAATTGCCGGGCCATCAATGACCTGACCGCGTCCGATATCGCCACGGCGATACACGGGCGTGATGATTGCCTCACCTTGGCGCGTGAAGCGAACTGCTCGCGTGCTGTGTGGTGTGCCTTGCTTATCGGAGAGGTCAACCAATGGCTCAAACTCTTCGACCTTGGTATAAGCAGAAAGCCGCCAGGTCACTGCCTCGACACCAACATCTGGGATGGTGAGTCCATAGATCCGGCGGTAGTCAGTTTCAAAAGCCGCCACGATGTCAAGCGTGTTGCCCGGAAACTTATTACCTTCACCCATCCAAATCGTGATTTCATTTCCTTGACCGATGTAACGAGCATCAACGCCGTAACGGAAAGTGACTGATGCCGGGTCGGCGCCAGCAGCAATCAAAACACGATGGCCTTCTTCGCGAAGTTCGCTGAGCAAAGTATCGCGTTCGGCTTCATCAATGCCCTGAATCGGTCGCACCATACTGCGCGCCAA
Organism: Actinomycetota bacterium; assembly: GCA_009700145.1. Classification (GTDB taxonomy): domain Bacteria; phylum Actinomycetota; class Acidimicrobiia; order Acidimicrobiales; family Ilumatobacteraceae; genus Casp-actino8. The sequence goes on along the minus strand of WLMQ01000033.1, from coordinate 10,221 downwards.
GTCGATACGAATTGGCGACACCAAAGTTCCGATCGCCGACAACACGCTGGCGTTGACCGGGAAAATAACTCGAGGTGATTCGAGCAATTCAGCAACGCCACACGCATGCACCGGACCAGCACCACCAAAGGCCAACAACGTGACACCACGAAGGTCGGCACCAAGTTCAACCGCGTGCATACGTGATGAAGCCGCCATATTTTGATTCACCAATTCATGAACACCAGCAGCAGTGTCGGCAACCGGCAATTTCAACTTGTCGGCAATACGACCAAGCGCAGCTTGTGTAGCAGCGAGATCGAGCGGCATGTCGCCACCCAAGAAGAACTCGGCGTCAAGCATGCCAAGAGCCAAGTCACTGTCAGTCACTGCAGCATGAGTGCCACCGCGTCCGTAACACGCTGGTCCGGGCATGGCACCAGTTGATTCGGGTCCAACCTTCAACAAACCAAGATCGTCAACCCAGGCCTGGCTTCCGCCACCTGCACCGATTTCAACGAGGTCAACTGAAGGAACCGAAACTGGGAAGCCTGAACCTTTTTTGAAGCGGTAAATACGCGCCACTTCAAAGGTGTTGGTCAGTTCGGGTTCGCCGCCAACAATGAGGCACGACTTGGCAGTTGTGCCACCCATGTCGAAACACATCAAACGTTCTTCACCGAGGCGTCGAGCAAACCAACTACCAGCAAGAGCACCAGCAGCAGGCCCAGATTCAACCAAACGAATTGGGGTACGAGCGGCGTCATCAGTTGACACAACTCCACCGTTTGACAACATCATCAACACTGAACCACCAAAACCTTCAGCGGCCAACCACTTGGTGAGTTCATCGAGGTATGGCCCAATGACTGGCATCGTTGCGGCGTTACATGCCGTTGTAATCATGCGGGGGTATTCGCGAATTTGCGGTGACACTTCACTCGAGATGCACACCGGCACGCCAAGTTCAACCCGCAAATAATCAGCAATTGCTCGCTCGTTTGCCGGATTGGCGTAGCTGTTGATCAGACAAATACCGACTGATTCGACATTTTGCGCCCGCAATTCATCGGCGATGCGCTTGAGATCGGCAGACGTAGGAGTTTCAACAACAAGGCCCTTCGCATTGGTGCGCTCGCTAATTTCGCTAATGCGCTCGCGAGGAATCGGCGGTGCCGGAAATTCAATCTGTAAGTCGTACATGTCGTAGCGATGCTCGTCACGAATCAGCAAGGTGTCGCCAAAGCCTGTTGTTGTCACTAAACCAGCGCGGCCAACTTTGCCTTCAATCAACGCGTTCGTGATGAGGGTTGTGGCATGAACGATCGGAGCAGTGATGTCGCTCGGAGTGACACCAGCTTTAGCCAAAAGTTGGCGCACACCAGTGCGTACGCCGTCGAGCGGGGCCGAGGGGGTCGTCAAGGTTTTATCAACCACGACGCGGCCTGACGCACGATCCATGAGAACTACGTCGGTGAATGTTCCACCGATATCTACAGCCAATCGCCAATCAGCAACTGTCATTTTCTTCCTCCAATATTTACGATGTTGATATTTCTAGATTCGGTTTTCAGATGTCAGTTCGCGGTGGCGAAAATACATCGAGAATCCACACTTCATTGAGTTCTTCGTCACCAATAAAGACGCTGTCGCCATGCCAAATTGACGGCGGCGCCAAGTAGACCTCGCCTTCACCAAGCACAACCCGTTGTGTGTCTTCCTTGTCCCCAATACGGAAATCAAGCTTGCCGCGCATGATGATGCCAAGTTGTTCGGTTGCTACATGGTTGTGCATAATCGAGCCAGTACTACCGCCACGGATTCGCCAAAACCATAACTGCAAATTTTCGCCAGTGATCACTCGGCGACGGAAACCATCGCGACCTGTTTCTTTGAATTCTTCATCTTCAAAGAAGTAGCAATATTGATTCTGCAAATTCATATCTTCTTCCCGTTCAAATCTTGATGGACTAATTTTTTGCACGCTTCTCGAATGCTCATACGAGCCTCTCCAACATGCGTGCTTCAACATCACAAAGGTGAGCCGCTACGGCCTTTTCGGTGCGTATCTGATCTCCGGCGAGCAATGCTTCAGCAATCTCGACGTGAGCATGTGAAGAAGATTCAACAATGTTTGATACTTCTTCTTTGTTATTTTCGGCGTAGAGCAACGAAGCAAACTCTTCAGAATTAAACAACGATGCAAGGGCTTTCGAATAGACCTCACTCAACACCGGGTTATCACAGGCCGAGGCGATCATCTGGTGAAACTGGCGATCGATCAAGCGAAATTCATCGATTCCGGTTGCATGCCGCGAAGCAAGGTCGGCGATTTCGCGGCGCACATGCTCTGGGGCCCGCAATGCAACGAGTCCGGCCATTGCTGGCTCGATGACTCGGCGTACTTCAAACAAATTACGAACTGTTGCTTTGCGCGAGTCGAGTGCCAGTTCAAGACCAGGTACAACTTCAACCACAAAAGCTCGGTTGCCACGACGCTCAATGAAACCTGCAGTTGCGAGACCTTGAATTGCTTCTCGGACCGACGTGCGAGCAACGTTGAATTGTTCACACAACACCCGTTCAGCAGGCAACGCTGTTCCCGCGATTAATTCGCCATTACGAATTGCTTCGATTAAGCGTTCACGTACTTCAACCGCGACAGTGCGGCGTTCAACTCGATCGAAGGTCGTCTGAGTCATTTCAAACCAAACTGTGCAAAGTGGCGGCGATCGCCGGGCAAGTCGAGAGGTTGAACGATTGCTTGATGAGCCATTTCGCCCCAATGCTCGGGCGGAACGAGCCACATCACTTCAAATTCGAGCCCATCAGGGTCTATTGAATACAAACTTTTATTCACTCCATGATCGCTGGCACCAACGAGTGCTCCAGCGGCGCTGAGTTTCACGCGCATTTCTTCAAGTTCTTCGAGTGTGCCGACTTCCCAGGCAATGTGATACATCCCGACCGATGAACGGCCAGCAGTGGTGGGTGCGGCACCTTGACCAATAGCAAAGAACGCGATGTCGTGATGATTTTGCGACAGGGGTGCGCGCATAAAAAGAAACTGCCCGCCCGGATCTTCGATCATGGTGTCAAAACCCATGACCTCGGTGTAAAAACGCTTGGTGGTCGCCACGTCACGGATGTACATCACCGCGTGATTGAGTTTCTGGATTGGCACTACAACCCCCTGCACATGGCTTGGGTCTGATTGTCAGACCAAAGGAACCCTAACACTGGCCCCTTCGCCCGCGCAAAAAAACAAGTACGTCCCTGGGGCTCGTGACTGGTACCTTTGCCTAGATGTCGTCCGTTGATCCGTCACCCGAACTTTTGGCCCTGCGCCAGCGCATCGACGAGCTCGATCGGCAGCTTGTCGACGTTTTGGCCGAGCGTATCAATATCTGCCACGACGTCGCCCGAATCAAAGAACACAGCGACACCCCCATCATTCAGCCCGATCGGGTTCGTGATGTCGTCACCACCCGGCGCCAATACGCCATTGATCGCGGAATTGACCCCGATTTTGCCGAGGACATCATGCGCGTCGTGCTGAGTGAGACCCACCGCATCGAAATTGCTGGTCGCCGAGCCGACGGACCTCCCGAAAAGACCGCCTCACCTGAGGGAATCCGCTCGGCCATCGACACCGTCTCGAGCCGAATCGACCATGTGGTCATCGCCGTCTCTGATCTGGCCCAGGCCGCTCATGCCCTGACCCAAAAATTCGGCTTCCATGCCGGGTCGCCCGCCAATGTCGGCCCCGGCATCGCCGTCGTCAGCGCCGGAGGCGTCACTTTGGTATTGGTCGGACCCGAAGCCGGCCCCGATGTGGCCTCGTACCTTGCCCAGCACGGCAGCGGAGTCCACCATGTGGCCGTCGAAGTCCTCAATGCCGGCTACGCCCACGCCACCTTGAAAGCAGCCGGTAGCGACCTGTCGCCCGTCGTCGTCGACGAACATGGCCACGAGCAGTTCTTCACAGTTCGCGATTCAGAATCGGGCGTTCAATTAGGTTTCATCGCGCGCACTGGACATCGGGTCGGAGTCGCGACGCAAAACATTCTTGAGTCGTTTAAAACCAACTGACGACCACTAGTCTGATCTCGCACGACAGTTACCGGGACCTGATGGCTCTTTCGCATCCGTTTGATCCTCGTTGTGCGCTGGCAAAAATTGAGAATTTCTCACAGAAGGGTCTTCCCCGTGACGCGCCAGCGCATAGATATTCAACTGATCGATTCAGGTGATCCCCGAATCACCCTCACTCAACCCCAAGATCTTCCCGAAGACCTACGTGCGTTGATTGATACACCGCTTGATGAACTCATGGCCCGTGCTCGCGCCATTCGAGATGCTCATCACGGCACGCGTGTGACCTTTTCTCCCAAGGTGTTTATTCCGTTGACGATGTTGTGCCGAGATAGTTGCGGCTATTGCACATTTGCCCAACCACCGGCTCGACTTGAGAGTCCTTTCTTGTCTCCAGAAGACGTTCTGAAAATTGCTAAACAAGGCGCTCGCAACGGTTGTCACGAAGCGCTTTTTACATTGGGCGAAGCACCCGAGGAGAAATACCAAGTTGCGCGCGATTGGTTAACCGAACACGGCTACGCATCGACAGTTGAGTACCTCGCTGCAATGTGCAAGTTGGTGCTTGAAGAAACCGGTCTACTCCCCCATGCCAACGCTGGTGCGCTGAGCAAAGAAGAACTCGCAAGTTTGCGACCATATTCACCAAGCCAAGGGATGATGGTTGAAACATTGCGGCACGATTTGGCATGCCATCGTGGTGCACCAGACAAAGACCCCAAGCGTCGTTTAGCAACGCTCAACTACGCCGGAGAATTACACATTCCGTTCACGACCGGAATCTTGGTTGGGCTCGGCGAGACCCGAGCAGATCGCATTGCTGCGCTTGTTGCTATTCGCGATTCACATAACAAACACGCAGTTGTTGAAAAATCAGGAGTTAGTCGCGGTCACGTACAAGAAGTCATTGTGCAAAACTTTTTGCCGAAGCCACGTACGGGAATGCAGCACGAAGATCCTTGCCCGACCGATGAGTTCTTGTGGTCAATCGCCGTTGCACGGTTGATTCTTCCGCCCGAGATTCACTTGCAGGCACCGCCGAATCTGAGCGATGACTTCGCACCGTTACTTGATGCCGGCATTGACGATTGGGGCGGTGTTTCACCAATTACTGCCGATCACGTCAACCCCGAACGTCCGTGGCCCGATCTTGACATTTTGAAAACTGTCACCGAATCGCGCGGAATGGTTTTAGCCCCACGACTCACCTTGTATCCCGAGTACATCGTGAGCAAAGACATCAGCTTGTCGCTCGACCCCGCTCGTAGTTTCAACGCCGATCAAAACCCGTGGATCGACGTCAATTTGCGCTTCCCCATTCTTGATCGATCAGATGCCGAGGGTCTTGGTCGCGATGATCCAGGCGCAATTTGGCCAGAAAAAGTCACGGCTGCCGACGTGGTGCTCGATGGCGCGGAAGTTGTTTTAGTCGGCCACCGTTCAACACAGTGGTACAGCGGTAGCAATAACAAGCCGCCAACAATCATCACCGCAGCCACTCGTACTTCCATTGATTCACGTTCGCGCGTTCACGAAATTATTGAGGGTCATCGATCTGGCCAAGAAATTGGCGAACAAGAAATCATTGATCTATTCCGCGCTCGTGGACCAGAAGTTTTAGCCATTGCTGAATACGCCAATCACCTGCGCGAAATTGCTGTTGGCGATCAGGTGACCTGGGTTCATAACCGCAATATCAATTACACCAATGTCTGCACCTTCAAATGTAAGTTCTGCGGGTTCTCTAAAGGACCGTTGTCGCTGAACCTACGGGGTACGCCGTATCTGCTCACACTTGAAGACATCGCACAGCGCGCGGTTGAAGCCTGGAATATGGGAGCCACCGAAGTGACGTTGCAAGGCGGAATTCATCCCGACTTCGATGGCGACTATTACTGGCATGTCACGCAGGCAGTCAAAGATGCCGTGCCCGAAATGCACGTGCATGGATTCACCGCTTTAGAAATCACCGAAGGCGCCAAGCGCAACGGCGAAGATCTGCATTCGTATCTCACCAAGATGAAAGAAGCAGGTCTCGCTTCGCTGCCTGGTACCGCAGCCGAGATTCTTGATGATGAAGCCCGGGCCGTGTTGTGCCCCGACAAAGTGAACACCGAAGAATGGCTTGAGTGCCATCGCGTCGCTCACGAAATCGGTCTGCATTCAAATATCACGATCATGTATGGAAGCGTTGAACACCCCGAACATTGGGCCCGCCACATGATTCGTACCCGTGATTTACAAAAGATCACCGGTGGCTTCACCGAATTCATCCCGTTGCCTTTCGTGCACATGGCTTCGCCGATTTATTTGCAAAAGCGTTCACGCCGCGGACCAACATTCCGCGAGACAATTTTGATGCATGCAATCGGCCGCATCGCCTATCACGGCCTCATTGACAATGTTCAAGTGAGTTGGGTCAAGATTGGCGTTGAAGGTGCTCGTCAATTACTGCGATCTGGCTGCAATGACATTGGCGGAACATTGATGGATGAAAACATCAGTCGTGCTGCAGGCGCTAATCACGGACAGAAAATGAGCGAAGATAGTTTCAATGCTTTGGTGTCACCGCTCGGACGAACTTTGGTCCAGCGCAACACCGGCTACAAGTTGCTCAACGCCTAGAACAAATCAGTTGCTTGCGAGAGCTGTTTTAGCATTTTCGACATCACGCATTAACTGTGCCTTGAGTTCTTCAATACCCGAGAACTTGATTTCGCCACGCAGTCGAGCAACGAAGCGAAGAGTGGCAACTTCGCCGTATAGGTCGATGTCGGTTTCGCCAATGACATGGGCCTCGATGAGTGACACCGGAGCATCTACATAGAAAGTCGGACGCCGACCAATATTTATTGCTGCCGGATATACGCGCTCGGGTTGGCCATCACGAGCAGGTCGCACATACCAGCCGGCGTACACACCGTCTCCGGGCTCACATAAAGCCTTCGATACTTCAACGTTTGCGGTGGGGAAACCAATCGTTCGACCGCGAGCGTCACCGTGCACCACAGTTCCGGTGAGTTCATGTTGACGACCGAGATACATATTCGCAGCTTCAATGTCGCCATTTTGGACTAACGAACGAATGTATGTTGAGCTCGCGGTGACATCATCGTGGCCGGCGACAAGGTGACTTGGTTCAACACTGAATCCGTATTGACCACCTAATTTTAATAACAGTTCGACGTTGCCACGGCGATCTTTGCCGAAACAAAAATCCTCTCCCACAATTAAACGCTGGACATGGAGTGCATCGACCAATACGCGCTTAACAAAGTCTTCGGGGGTTTCTTCGGCCTGGATACGGTCGAAGGCGATGACGACAACCGCATCGATACCGGTGCTTTCAAGCAACCGCAATTTTTGATCACGGTCGGTTAACAATTTTGGTGCTTCATTTGGACGCAAGATTTGTGCAGGGTGTGGACTAAATGTCACGAGAACACTGGTCTGCCGATCGGCATGAGCCTTTTTTGTCACTTGCTCAATAATTTCGCGATGACCCACATGTAGTCCGTCGTACGCGCCAATGGTGACAATCGAACCCGCAGCAAAGAGCCCACGCGGTATCGCATTCAGATCAGTAATCACTTGCACAAGACCAAACGATACTTGTGTTCCCACTCGAGATGCTTCTTCGTGATCCCAACTTTGGTCACAGCCCACTAAATTTTTGGTGTCGTGCTCGTTATCTTTCGGGAGTAATCAGCACAATCGTCGGTCGGGCCATATCTGCGCCCACCTTGTCATTACTAAATGGCTCATACACCGCGATCAGTCGGTCCTCGGCATCAACGACCGCCCACGGTGCCGGACCGTGACTCGCGAACAAGGTCGCCGGTAAAACCTTGCCGACCGCCACCGCCACGCGAACATCGGCGTCTGCGTCAAACCGGGTCAGTCCACGCACACATTCAAGAACGGGTCGCAAGTATGAATGCGGCTCAGAATCGTCTGCGCTCAATTCACTGAGCGTGACTGCATCGGCAACTTCAAATTGACCGATCGACGTACGACGCAAATTCTTGAGATGGGCGCCCCCGCCCATAAGTGTTCCAAGGTCGGCAGCCAATGTACGGATATAGGTTCCGCTTGAACATGTCACGTCAATATCAATTTCGTGGCCACGAACAGCCAACACCTTGAATGAATGAACCGTGACCGGTCGGGCAACACGATCGATTTCAATTCCTTCACGGGCTAACTCGTGTAATCGTTTGCCATCAACCTTGAGCGCCGACACCATCGGCGGTACTTGCATGACATCACCAAGTAATTGTTGACCGACATCGCCGTCAACGATCGCTTGTACTTTTTCAACTGTGAGTCCGTCAATGATGGCCGACATGTCATAGGTCGCCGTCACGTCACCAGCCGCATCAAGCGTTGTCGTTTCAGAGCCTAGAACCACAGTGCCGGTGTACGACTTTGATGTCGTGGCACGACCATCAATCATCACGTTGTCGAGAAAGCGCAATAGTCGGGTCGCATCCCCAACGCCTAAGAGCAAAACTCCCGTGGCATCGGGGTCAAGAGTTCCGGAGTGCCCGATCTTGCGTTCACCCAGTAATCGACGTGCCTTGTCAACGACATCATGACTCGTCATACCAGCAGGCTTATCGATAACAAGCAGGCCGTGAACCTGCGCAGGTTTACGCCTCGCCATCTAGATCGTCAGGCTCGAAGTCTTCATCATCTAACTCGAAATCATCAGCGGGTTCGGGGAAGACTTTTTTCTGAACGTAGTTGTCTTCGTTCACGGTTGCTTCACGACTCGGGCTGGGATTTTCGCGCAAGATCTTTTCAATACGTTCGGCCGAGCGAATGACTTCGTCGGGACGGAACGAAAGAATCGGAGTCTTTTTGGCACGAACTTGTTTGCCAATTGAACTCTGCAAACGCTTGCGATGATCGGAGAATGCTTGCAAAATCAAGGCGTCGCCGTCTTCGCCAGCGAGTGAATCAAAGAACACAATGCCGCGGTTCATTTCGGGGTCTACCTCGACCCGAGTAACGGTGACGAACTCAAGTCGTTCATCATCGATACGCACTAACTCGTCAGCAAGAACCTCACGAAGCGTCTCACCCAATCGGGCCGAACGCGGGTACGCATGCGTCGTCGCATTACGCGATGGAGTGCGAGATTTACCTGAACGCGAGGGGGGTCGATTCACATCAAGAACGCTATCGCTCGTGAACCGTGGTTCTTAGTCAAAGACTGGTTTTGAACGCAAGGTGCGCTTGAGTTCAGCGACTCCGGGCGTTGTGGCCACAACTTCGATTGCGTTCCACAACTTCAATGCTTCTTCACCACGTGGAATGCGGGCGATCACTGGTCCGAAGAATGAACCCTCATTGGGTTGGCCTGGATGAAACGTAAGAATCGGAGTTCCTACGTCTTTACCCGTGCGAGCAAGTGCCAAGTCGGTCGATGCGGCGACGGCATCGTCGAATGTCGTCAAACCCGTTTGGTTCAAGGTCTCACTCACTCCAGCGGTCACGAGACATTCATTGATAAACGCCGACGTGTTGTCACGAAGATCGTCGCGGCGACCATTCTTGTGAGCCTGTGTACCGAGAGCCGCATAGAAGCGATCAACGGCAGCGTTACCTTCGTCGACACCTAGATGATCAACCAAGGCGCAAGCAGTGCGCAGTGCATCATGCCCTGCTGCATGACCGCGCTTGTATTCGTCGGTGTACCACTCGGCGGTTTGATTGGCATTGAGAAGTTTGAGCGAAATGGGTTTCCAGGTCACCGAATACTGACGCAACTCTTGAACTTCTTTGACCCAACGCGAGGTGATCCACGCCCACGGGCACATGGGATCAAAGAAAAACTCAAGATCGACAGTTGCTCTTGCCATGATCAGGTACGAACGACCAATTTCTCTTCGAATGTTTCGATGAGGTCGCCAGGCTTGAGGTCTTGGAAGTCGCTCAAACCAATACCGCATTCGAATCCTTCGCGCACTTCACGCACATCGTCTTTGAAGCGACGCAATGAAGTAATTGCACCCTTCCAAATGATGACGCCTTCGCGGATGAAGCGCACCTTGGTGCCACGAGTGATTTGTCCGGTACGGACATAACAACCGGCGATTCCACCAAGCTTTGGCACACGGAAGACTTCGCGTACTTCGGCTT
>WLMQ01000032.1 GCA_009700145.1 Actinomycetota bacterium | reverse complement strand
CGGCGATTCGCGCCTGAATGACTTCAAGGTCGTCTTCGTGCAACTCGAAAATGCACTCGCAATATTCTTCGAACGCTGGATGACGCTCAGTCGAGTTGATCATGTCGTCAGACTATCTCACTCAAAGACAACGCCTTGGGCGAGGGGTAATTGGTCGGAATAGTTGATGGTCTGGGTTTGACGGCGCATGTATGCCTTCCAACTATCGCTTCCGCTTTCGCGTCCGCCACCAGTTTCTTTTTCGCCACCGAAGGCACCACCAATTTCGGCACCCGAGGGGCCGATATTGACGTTGGCGATTCCGCAGTCGCTGCCAATTGCACTCGTAAACCTTTCGGCTTCACGCATATCGGTCGTGAAAACACTCGAGGCCAAACCTTGTGGAACACCATTTTGTAATTCAATGGCTTCGTCGAAAGTCGAATACGACATGACATACAAAATGGGGGCAAAGGTTTCGGTCGCAACGATGTCGGTTTGCGAGGGCATGCGCACAAGCGCAGGTCGAACATAGGCGGCCTCGGGGGAGTCGGGTGAATCGTGGCGCTGCCCGCCAGCGACAACAACTCCGCCGTCGGTTTCGGCTTGTTTGATCGCTGCTTGCATACTGTGCAACGACTGCAAGTTGATGAGCGGCCCAACGAGGTTGTTGGATTCGAGGGGGCTTCCGACGCGCAAGTTGTTATATGCCTTGCCAACGCGCTCGCAGACTTCGTCAATACGTGACTCATGAACAATGAGACGACGAAGTGTTGTACAACGTTGTCCAGCAGTGCCGGCCGCCGAGAAGGTGATTCCGCGAACGGCAAGGTCGAGATCGGCCGAAGGAGCGATGATGGCGGCGTTGTTGCCACCAAGTTCAAGGATCGATCGACCGAAGCGTGCGGCAACAACGGGGGCCACGGCACGACCCATGCGAGTTGAACCGGTCGCTGACAAAACCGCAACGCGGTGATCGGCGGCTAACGCAGCGCCAACTGACGCGTCACCAAAGACGACTTGACACACATCAACGGGTGCGCCGGCCGCTAAAGCGGCACGACGAACAAGAGTGGTGGTCGCAATTGCTGTCAGAGGGGTGAGGTCTGATGGTTTCCAGATCACGGTGTCACCACTCACCAATGCCAACGCAGCGTTCCATGACCACACGGCAACCGGAAAGTTGAAGGCACTGATGACCCCGACGGGTCCGAGTGGTTGCCACGTTTCAGTGAGTCGATGTTGTGGTCGCTCTGAGGCGATTGTTAGTCCGTGAATCTGTCGTGACAAGCCGACAGCAAAGTCGCAAATATCAATCATTTCTTGAACTTCGCCGAGTGCCTCTGAACGAATCTTGCCGACTTCAATTTGCACAAGATCGGCTAAAGATTCTTTATGAGCGCGCAATTCAATACCGAGGTGTCGTACAACTTCGCCGCGCACTGGTGCCGGAACCGCACGCCAAGTTCGGAAGATTTCGGCCGCTGTGGTGATTGCTTGATCAACTGAGGTGTTGGCGATCGAGCTTGTGACTGTGCCTAAGGATTGACCATTGATGGGAGATCGGGCGGTGAGACCAGAAGTGCCTGAAGCGGTAATAGTGGCATCGCTTCCCATTGCTTTTAGAGCGCGTTGCGCTTGTTCACGAAGTTCATTCGCAGTGGGCGGAGTAATTGTTTGACGAGTCACTTTGACAGTCTTGCCGATACAGCAAGGCGGTCGGAACTTCAGTCAGTGGCAAACGTTGGCAAAAAGAGTTTGGCGGCTGGCGAACCAGCAGTAATTGCGTCGGCAGCCATGATGACGGCGGCACCGGTGTACGCAGTTCGTTCGCCGGCAGGGAAGTGTTCGAATGACGGATACACGATGCCAGTCATATACGAACCATCATCGGTGCGATGAGCGCGTGTCCAGAGCAGCAAGTCTGTTGCGGTGCTCAGATCGCCAACTGCGGCATGAGCAAGAGAGCATTCGGCAGTTTCAGCAGCGGTCACCCATGGCTCGTCGCTGACACAACGAATACCTCGGCCTTCCATGGCAAAGGTGTCCCACAAATCGGCAAGACGGGCTTTGGCCTGATCGCCTTCCATTGCATTGGTCAGCACGGGGTAATACCAGTCCATTGCCCAACGAGTTTTTGGTTCGAAAGCATTGGGTCGGGTTGTGATCGCCATTCGCAATTGGTCTGCGGCCGCGGACCAATGTGGCTTTGGCTCATTGATGAGTTCGGCAAGATTGACGGCGCATGTGAGCGCATGCCAAATACTTGATGAACCAGTCAACAATGCGTAATCCCACGGACTGGCGTGTTCTTCTTTGGCCCACAAAATGGTGCCGTCATAGCGACGCATCGACAAGACCCACTCGATAGCACGTTCAACAGTTGGCCACAGATGATCAACAAATCCGCGATCCCAGGTGCACAGCCAGTGATGCCATACGCCAGCGGCGATGTAGGCGCACACGTTGGTGTCGAGTTTTGGTTCTTCGACAATTCCGCCTGGTAAGTAATAGTTGAACCACCAACCGTCGGCGTGTTGTATATCGACGAGCCACTCGTAGGCACGCTCGGCATTTGAATGCAATCCAGCAATGTCGAGAGCGATTGCAGTTTCGACATGGTTCCAGGGATCGCAATGACCGTCTTTGAACCACGGAATCATTCCGTTATCGAGTTGAAGGGCAGCGATTGACTCGGCAGTTTGCACAACTTCGTCGGCGCTGAGAACGCCTTCAATGTGAGGGATACGACTCATGAGTGCACCGGCATTTTCTGGGCATAGATAATGAGACTCTTGCCCATGACCGGTGACAAGGCCCGCTCAAGAAGCTTCATCGAACGGGGTTGTTTGATGATGTCCCATTCAAGAAATTGCTTGTAGCGATTGACGAGTTTGTTGTCCTCGCGACGTGGGCCAACTGCACACTTCAGCCACCAATACGGCGAATGCAAACCGTGGGCATGATGCGATCCAGTCACAATCAATCCTGCAGAACGCAATTTGGCTTCAAGTTCAGTCTGCGAATAAATACGCACGTGACCACCAACAGATTTTGGAGCGTGGTACTCATCACTCAACATCCAATTGATCTTTTCTGGCCACCATGAAGGAACGGTGCAGGCAAGAGTTCCGCCTGGTCGTACAACGCGAGCAAGTTCGGCAATCGCGGCGACGTCGTCTTGGATGTGTTCGAGAACTTCAGAAGTGATGACACGATCAAAGGTGTTGTCGGCAAATGGAAGCTTGGTGGCATCGCCGCGTAATGCTCCAACATAGCGATCGGCTTCAATATCTTCGACTTCAATCATCGCTCCAAATGTTGCACGGGTCATGCGCACTTCTTCATCGGCGTAGTCGAGAGCAACAATGCGACCACCGAGTCGAGCAATCTGAAATGCGTGGCGACCAAAGCCAGCACCAGCATCAAGAACAAGATCACCAGGTGTCAGCCCAAGTTGTTTGAAACGAACAGTCAACATGAGTTATTTCACGCGACCATTTCGACGCAGTTTGTCTTGATTGGCGGGCATGGATAAGACTTCGCGATATTGCTCAACTGTTTGTTCGGCACATTTGCGCCAAGTCCAACGTTCAACAACTCGATTGCGACCGTTCAAACCAACGCGGGCGCGAAGTTCTGGATCGTCGAGTCCACGGCGAATCGTGGCAGCAAGACCTTCGGCGTCGCCGGCTTTGCAACCAAGCACGGTGTCGCCGTCGATGCCAGTGACTTCGGGTAATGCACCGCCGTCGGTTGCGACGAGGCAAATGCCCGTGCACATTGCCTCAATTGCGGGAAGACTGAAACCTTCATACAGCGACGGCACCACGGCGAGTTCGGCCTCGGCGTACAACTCAACAATGCGTTCGTCGGTGACGCCAGAGACAAATTGAATATGTGGTGCCAGGCCTAATTTGTCAATGAGGTCCATGCTCTTGCCGGGCTTGGGCTTGCCAATGATCGTCAAGGTGACGTCGCGTTCGGTGCGGAGTTTTGCAACAGCCTCAAGAAGAAATGACAAGCCTTTCAAGGCAACGTCGGCAGATGCAGTGGTGATCAGTCGACCAGGAATACGCGTGACCTGGGGCTGTGGCTTAAACAAATCGGGGTCAACACCCACTGGCACGAGGCGCATGCGGTCGTATGAAACACCCATATCGCCATGAATATCTTTGATGCTATTTTCGCTCACGACAACGATGCGCGGCATACGGCTTGCCACACGTCCTTGCATTTCGACGAATGAATAAAAACGCGACACGCCAAACTTTTTGTACCAGTTTGGAGCGTGTTCCATTTCGAGCGCACGGTCACGCGTAATGGGGTGGTGCAACGTGACGATTGTGGGAATGAGCTTTTCGAGGGACAAGATGCCGTAACCCAGGCACTGGTTGTCGTGCACAAGATCGAATTCGCCGGTGCGTTGCGCGAGATGGCGCTTGACGCGGGAACTAAAAGCCGCAGGTTCGCCAAAGGTTCCGATGAGGAATAATCCGAGTTCGTAGAAGTCTTCACGAGTCTTGAGTTCCCAAATGGCGGGGAAACGGAAGGGGTAGTGATCGTTAATGAGATCGAGGCTGGGCAACTTGGTGAGTTTGATGCGTTCGTCTAAGACGGGGTACGGCTGACCACCAAAGACTTCAACGCTGTGGCCGAGGTCGACGAGGGCCTTGGTGAGGTGACGGGTGTAGACACCTTGGCCACCGACGTGGGGTTTGCCGCGGTAAGTGAGGTAAGCGATCTTTAGTGGCCCATTGGGGTCGCGGGCTTCAGACATGCTTTCCGATGCTACCGTCGGGTCACTTATAGACCCCTTGTGACGCTCTGACCTGCGTTTTAACAACTATTTGTGCGGCTGATCTTCGATTCAGAAGTGGAAGAAAACCCGTATATGTCGCTGGCCGTGACTTTGACGACCACTTGAGTCGCCGTGAGCGGTATCGATGTCAGCGACGTCACCCACGCGCCTTTTCCTGAATCGTTCAGAGTTGCGGTGATCGTGGTTGGCGATTTCGTACTTTTCGGGTCGGTGTACGTGATTTTCGCGAGGACGGTCGTGAGGGGACTTTCGTCGGTGATCGGAACCTGGATATTGAGGCGAGAACACGCGACTCCCGAGAAGGTGGGGGTGAAGTTTGCAATCACTGGTGGACGACCGACGATGCCAGAAAGTGTGACTGCAGTGTCGGCGGCCCCTCGTGTCGTTGCCAATGCCGGGAAGTTGAACTTTCCTTCGGCAAGGGTGCTGGCTGCGGCGCGAGCAAAGGTCACCGAAACAGTCTGAGTTGCTCCGGCATTAAGCGAACCAGAAGCTGGGACAAATGTGAAGTAACCAGACGACTCTTTGAGCAGCCAATTCACGGGACCGTCATTGTCGTTAGTCAATATCAATGAAGCAGTTACTCCAAGGGCGAAATCAAGAGTGGTCGTTGATATTGACATAGGGCGGATACTTCGTACTGTTGTCGTTGTCGTTGTCGTTGTGGGCTGGTTTGTTGTTGTTGTTGTCGTCGTTGTAGTCGTTGGGCGAAGAATCGTTGGGGTCGGTATCGGACTCGGTGCTGCAGTTGTCTCAGGTATGGATGCTGCTGTTGCAATTGATGTTGTCGTATTGCTTGGCGGTGGAGATATCGATGCGATTGAAGTCGTTGATTCTGGTAGAGCAACGGTGGTTGCTTCGGAAGTTGAATCAACAACGATTGGATCGGCAGATGTTGCATTGGTGGAGTCGTTGTTTTGTTGAACAAGCACGACGCCGGCAACGAGTAAAAGTGCGGCAGTTGTTGACGCGACGATCGCCATCGCGTGTCGTGATGCCCGCACCAAACGCGGGAATCCATCGTTGCGATTGAGTTTGATGTGCCGCGAACGCTGTGAGCCGCGCGAACTCTTGATTGCATGGGCATCGGCCGATTGTGTCGGAACTGGAATTGATTGTGTTGCTGCCAGAACCTTCTCGCGAAGACCAAATGGCAACAAAATGATAGGTGCGGCGCCGAAAAGAGCCAAGGGTGCGTACTTCGAGCGAGTCTTTTCGCAAATAGAACACTCCTCAATATGCCGAGCAACTCGTTTACGAATGAGAACGCTGAATTCACCGTTCCATCCCGAAATGATTGCGGCGAGTTCTTTGCAGTCTTGGCCGCCCATCTTGGCCACCGTGAACGCGCCAAGACTTTTTTCAATTCGGTCACGCATGCGATGGACAAGCGAGTAACTCTGTTCGGGTGAAACACCAAGAGCATCGGCAAGGTCGGCGCCGGAGAGTCCTTGTCGCACCGAAAGTTCAAGAACGAGTCGGTCGCGTTCGTCAAGACCGGCGGCCGCAGATCGAACAAGTTCGGCAAGTTCGTCGTACGAAGCAGTGGCACCTTCGGCGTTGGGATCGAATGCGGCAACCACGTCAGGTGTTGTTTCTGATTGAAAGTCGGTGGGTGTGGTGCGCTTGCGTTTTTTGGTGCGCCGATAGACCTCGTTGCGAAGTACCGCATAGAGCCAGGGTTTGAGTCGATCGGGATCGCGTAACTGATTGAGTCGTTCGGCCGCAATGCAAAACACGTCTTGCACCATGTCGGCTGCATCGTGGCGGTCTGAAAGCATGGCCGCTGCGGTGTCGTATAAGCCAGGCGCGTATAAGTCGTACATAGACGCAAGCGCGTTTCGATCGCCAGATAAGTAGGCGGTGACAAGTTGGGAGTCGACGGTCAGCGTGTTC
Source organism: Actinomycetota bacterium (assembly GCA_009700145.1). Classification (GTDB taxonomy): domain Bacteria; phylum Actinomycetota; class Acidimicrobiia; order Acidimicrobiales; family Ilumatobacteraceae; genus Casp-actino8. The sequence continues at coordinate 9,480 of WLMQ01000032.1, read as the reverse complement.
ATGCTTTGTTCCCCGCCAGGTAGTTGTTCTCCTCATAGAAGAGGAGAGTCACGAATAGTCGGGCTCTGACAAAAGTCTGCCTGAAGATTTCGTCAATGTCAGGTGATTTGTTGTACTTCAATCGTGAATCTTCTAGTCATCGAAGTGTTCGGGTCAAGTACTAATGGCATGTCGTTAACTCCATTGGGTGGCCCTGATTGTGGCTCTACGCAGGTTGCATGCATTGGAATGTCGTACATCACCCAATGTAGGCAATCGCTAGAAAGGGTTAAGCGAACATTTCCAATCGTGATCGTTAAGGGTTCCTCAGGATTCACAAAACAATCATCAACGGGTGTCGCCGGCTGAGGGACCCTTTGTGTCGTAGCAATTCCAGCACTGTCGCGTTGAAGCATCGCGTCAAAGTGCAGCGATGTTGTATGGGGTTTCACAAACCACGGATGCCAGCCGACTTGGATGGGCATCACATCGAGTGCGTTCACCGTGAGTTGCATTTCGAGTCTGGTATCGGTGAGTTGAATGTGATGTTGAACTATTCCAGCGAAGGGCCACTCGGCGCCGAGATCAATTTCTAGTACTACCTCAGAAGACGAATTCTTAATGACATTCCATGGCCGATCAAATACGGTTCCGTGAATTGAATGTGGTGGCGAGTTTTCCCTGAGCGGAAACTGTTCACCAGCAAATCTCAGAATTGCATCGCGCACCCGTCCGGCGTACGGAACCATGGGGTAGCAGCCCCACGACAGTGGATTATCTGTTGCGCAACCAGTTATGAAAATCTCTTGGTTCCCGACGATCAATGACCCAATTCGTCCGCCGAATTCGGGGTAGACCAAAGCCGTCATGGCGCCATCGGGTGACTGCAATGTGATCACTTCATCATTGTGTCGCACATCAGCCAGCATTTATGACACGATCGTGATGTGCGTGCAATTGTCCAACGAGTAGATCAGGCGTCAGTTGACTCAACAGTCAACGGAGTGACATCTCGAGTCGGGGAGATTGGTCAGGGCTTATTGGTTCTGGTTGGGGTGACCCACGCCGATACCGAGCAATCGGCAGTCAAATTGGCTGACAAAATTTGGAATTTACGCATCATGAGTGACGCTGAAGGTGTGATGAACCTTTCGGTCGCCGACACCACGAGAAGCATTCTGATTGTGAGTCAGTTCACTTTGTATGGCGATACCAGCGGCGGCCGTCGCCCAAGTTGGATTGCTGCAGCTAAACCTGAGGTGGCAGAACCTTTGGTCACCAAAGTGATTGAAGAATTACGTCGTCTCGGAGCTCATGTTGAAACCGGACGTTTCCGTACCGATATGAAAGTTGCTTTGGTCAATGACGGCCCGGTCACTGTGACGATTGAGGTTTAAGAGCGAGATTGAGTGCGAGTTTTTGAGCGATTCAGAATTGCCACTAAGAAAACGAGAGCAATGAGCACAACCCACGGCTTGTCGCCGAGCGCCACATAAATCGTTTTACCGCTGCGAATTGCGACGTGCGAGCTGATGACTTTTTGTTCGCTCACTCCGGTGCGGTCATGAACATGACCTTCGGGATCAATGAATGCGCTGAAGCCAGTGGGAGATACCTGAACAACCCAGCGCCCTGTTTCGATAGCCCGCAACTTTGATGAAGCAACTTGTTGTGACTGCAACACTGTCCATGTGTAACTCGAACCATTGGTTGGGTTAATGATGAATCCTGCACCGTTCTTGACACCTTCTCGGGCTCTTCCACCAAAGAAGACTTCCCAAGAGATCACTACACCAATTCGTTCACTGCCTGTTGACGTGGGAATATCAAGAATTGCTGGACCAGTTCCGGCTAGTGCATCTCGCGGAACTTGGTCGACGGGCGCACCAAGTGATTTTAAGAATGAACGCATGGGCATGTATTCGCCAAAGGGGACGCGGCGTACTTTGTCGTAACGATCAACAACTTCGCCATCGCTGTTGACGATGACTTGAGCATTAGTGAACTGTTCTCGGTTGACGTCTTCAGTGATTCCGACGGCGAATGGAGCATTCAGTCGGGAGGCTTCTGCGCCGACCTCTTCGGCCTCAGTACTTAATGAGAAATCAACAACATCAATGACATTTTCTGGCCACACAACTAAATCAATCGGGTCATCGGCGTTGCTGTTGATTGTTCGTGTTGCGGCGAGATGACGTTCGACAACATCACGCGGGTCGGTGTCGACTGCACGAGTGCCTTGAGGTCCGCCACCTTGCACTGCAACGACATTGAAATCGCGACCCGTGTTAGACCCACGAGGTGCGAAATAACTTCCGACAAGTAAAAGAAGGCACAGAGACCAAAGCAGCCGACGATGTTGCTGATCAACTGCAAAATCATGTGGACGTTTTGCCAGCAATGCACCAACTTGCCAAGTAAGCCACGACAACAAAATGACGCCGCCAATAGAAGCCACACGGTGAAGCGGACCACCGACTTGAGAGATTCCAAGGGTTGCCAGAGGTACGCCGCCAAAAGGTAGGCACATGCGTAAGATCTCAATGAGCATGTGCGCCACTGGTGACATGAAAAGAAATGAACGATTGTCGTCTTTGCGAACGACGACGAGAGAAGCGAGACCGTGGAGACCTGCGTACATCGCAACTCCGATGATGTATCCGGGTGCTGTCAAGAACCACATCCAAGAGAGAGCGGGGAAAAACCAGCCCAAGCCGAAGACGAAGCCCGTCGCAAATCTCTGGCGAGCACCAGAAGCAGTGAGTTCGAGCGAAGTAAACATCGCGAGGCCCACAAATGCCAAAGGCCACCAGCCCCACGGTGGCATGGATGAAGCAACAAGCAATCCAGCGATGAGCGCACGCGCAAAACGCCGACGGTTACTGTTTTTTGAACTCACACTGCTTCTTTGCGTAAGTAGTCAGCAAAAACCACAATTCGTTGCTTCGTTGAATGGGGTGGATGGCATGCGAACAAAGTCAAAGTTGCAGTTTCGCCTTGATTGATGATCCAGGTCTCGGTCGGTTCAACGATTTGCGTTCCGGTCACTGCGTACACGAAGGTGCCTTCAGCTGTTGTGAGGTAGACCTCATCTCCTGGAACCAGCAAATCGATATTTCGGAATGGCTTTTTCTTACTGACTCGATGGCCGCCAAGAACCACATTGCCGACATGTCCTGGCATCGCAGTGCCCGGCCAGTAACCGACACCCTTGTCGAGAGTTGGCAAAGAAACACCCTTGTACATGGTTTGGGTGAGAAGAAGTGCCGGGATAACTAGTTCGCCGATAATGACTTCGGGCTCGACGAAATCATCTGGGGGGAGTCCTTCGGGGACTGGAACTGATTCGCCGGGCGCCAAGGTTGGTGGCCCACCATAAATAGTTGTCGTTGTCGTGCTGGTGCTTGTGGTAGTTACTGCTGCAACGGTTGTTGATGGAGCGAGCGAGGTTGACGTTGCCTCTGTCGAGTTTTCGCTGTCTGAACCGCATCCAGAAACGACTGCCGTTGAAATCAACAATCCAAGAACTACTGGAGAAATCGTTGATCGAAAACGCACGGTGTTCAGTCTGGCAGGTGACTGAGGAATTCTGCAGTGCTTTGGGCGGTTTTTTCAGCCTGTGCAACACACGCCGGAATTCCGATTCCGCGCCAGCTGGCGCCCGCTACAAAAACTCCGGGAGCGTTGCGCAGCAGCGAAGACTCAACTGCCTCAACATATTTCATGTGTCCGGGTCGGTATTGAGGAAATGCTTCAGGCCAACGCGTCACTCGGAACGAATCAGGAGTGATTGAAGTTTGAGTATGTCGGCCCACTTCATCAATGACCTGACGAACAATTTGTTCATCATCCCATTCATGGATCAAATCGTGGGTGGGGGCGCCGTCGCGACCCAACGAAACACGCAGAATCATTGAGCCATCGTTGGGTTTCCAATGCGCCCATTTATTAGAACCAAATGACGCTGCAGTGACACGATCTTGATCTGGCTTGGCAACGAGGTAACCACTGAGGCCAGCCAACTTCGGCAAATCTGTTTCAACGGTTTTGATAGTTGCCATCACGACTGATGAGTGCTCGGCCGAACTCATGAGCGTTGCTACATCTTCACTCAGTGATTTCAGTAAAGAGGCCGAAGCACGGGCCGGAGAGGTAACAATGACGCAGTCAGCAAGGAGCGAACTTGTGGTGGCTCCAGCAATATCGACCAAGTACCCCTTTTCGGCGCGAGAAATACTTTGTACGGATGTCGACGTCATGATTTGGCCATTGAGAGCAACGATTCGATCATTCAACGTTTGAGTAAGGGTCGCTAGACCACTTCGTGGAGTTTCAAAAATAGGTGTCGTTGATTTGGGCGCATTTTTCATTTGCTTGCGGGCAGTTAAAAGAACACTGCGACCAGTCGCAAGCGCTGCAAGTTGGGGAACCATTGCCAAACTAAAATTGTTTGTGTCGGTTGCGTAGATGCTTCCGACTAAGGGATCAACGAGTAACTGTTGAACTTGTTTGCCGAATCGTTGGCGAATCAAGTTGCCGATCGAATCTTTGTGATCGCCGCTTGACGGCAAGATTGGTTCGAGCCCAGCACGAATTTTGCCCCGCCAAGTCATGAGATCGCTACGGGCAAGCGACATCACGCCTGTCGGAACTCCGAGCATGAGGCCTTCGGGAATCGGATGCAACTTTTTGTGCATGACTGCGGCGTGGCCGGCTGTCGGATGAGTGATGTCATCGCCAAGTTGAAGTTCGCGAGCAAGAGCGACTGCTTGTGGGACTCGAGCCAAGTAGGCGTCAGGGCCTTCATCAACCGCTGCGATCCCGCCAAATGGTGACGTACGAATTTTGCCACCAACTGAAGCGCTTGATTCAACGACAGTGACTGTTAAAGGCGGACCGGAGTAGTCGGTCGCAGAAGCAATTTTGAGTAAGCGATAAGCCGCAGTTAAACCAGTAATACCCGCACCGATAACAACAATGTGTTGCGGATCGGTTGGTGAACTCATGACTGGGCTGACACCACTCGCTGGGCTAGTGCACGCATGATTGTCGCATCATCATTGACGCAACTGGTGCGGTCGAAAGCCAAACCTTTTGCCTCGGCATGTTTTTTGGCTTCGATATCAAGATCGAAAAGAACTTCTAAGTGGTCAGCAACAAATCCGCATGCGCAGACAACGACGCCTGACGCATTTTCGCTCGCCGCCAAATCATCGATGACGGCCAAAATGTCGGGGCCAATCCAAGGCTCAGGGGTGCGACCTGCTGATTGCCACGCAATTGACCACGACGACCATGAATCTAAACCTGCTGCGGCGGCAACCGCTTCAGCAGTTGATCGCAATTCGTCGGGATACGGATCGCCGGCATCAATAATGCGCTGTGGCAGTGAGTGGGCCGTGAAAAGAACTTTTGTATTTTCTGGCATTGCAGAAAGTCGGCTGCGTAAATCGGCGGCCAAGAATTCAATGAAAGCGGGTTCGGTTGCCCAAGAATCAATGGAAGTCACTGTGAGGCCATGCGGTTCAGCGGCGGCCCGTGCGCGGCCCATGTATTGACCGATCGAGAATGATGAGTAGTGAGGTGCAAGCACCAATCCGATGATGTGGTGAAAACCGCGGGCTGCCAAATCATTGACTGCAGTTTCAATCATGGGTTCAGCGTGCTTGAGACCAAGAACAACTTCGTACGTATCTGGAGCAACGGCATTGAGGGCTATTTGCAATGCATCGCGTTGCGCTTCGGTGCGAGCAGCCAGTGGTGAGATACCACCAATGGCGTCGTAGCGCGCCACCAAATCTGCGAGTTGTTCGGGGGTTGGTGCGCGACCGCGACGAATGTCGGTGTAGTAAGGCTCGATTTCGGCGGGTGTACGCGGCGTGCCGTAGGCCATTAATAGAACTGCTGTTTTTTGGGTCATGATTTTTCTACTCGGGTTTTTTCGTGGACAAATGCAACAACATCTTCAAGAACTGCGGGATCGGTTGTCGGGTCGACTCCGTGTCCGAGGTTGAAAATATGACCGGGATGATTGGCGTTATCGTCAATCACTCTTTCGGCGCCTTCAAGGGCTGCCTGCGAACCTGCCAAAACAAGAGCAGGATCAAGATTGCCTTGCACGACGAGGTTTGCGCCCATTCGTTTGCGAGCTGACTGAATTGGAGTTCTCCAGTCGAGTCCCATGATTTTTGGACCAGCCTCGTACATCGACTCCAACAAATGATCGCAACCAATTCCGAAATGAATTCCGGCGACGTCTGGGTGTAACTCGCGAAGTTGGTCAAAAACTTTCTTGCTATGAGGCAAAACAAACTCGCGGTAATCGGCGTTTGAAAGTGATCCAGCCCATGAGTCAAATAACTGAAATGCCCGAGCGCCAGCCGAGAGTTGAGCGTCAATAAAAGTCACCGAATGTTGAACGAGACGATCCATGAGTTGGTGCCACAGTTCTGGCTCAAGATGAATCATGCGCTTGGTGTTTTGATACGTGCGTGACGGTCGACCTTCAATGAGGTAACTCGCAACGGTGAAAGGCGCTCCAGCAAATGCGAGTAGCGGTACAGCAGTAGGCAGTTCGGCGACGAGAAGTTTGACGGTTTCGATGACGTATGAAACATCATCGGCTTCAAGTGGTCGTAACCGCTTCAAGTCGTCCAGCGAACGAAATGGTATTTCGGCAACTGGACCCGTTCCGGGTGCAACATCGATACCGAAACCAACCGCATGCGGCGGAACGACAATATCGCTGAAGAGCACTGCGGCATCGACGCCGTAGCGAAGAAACGGCTGGAGCGTGATCTCGGCCGAGAGGCTCGGCTGTTTGATTGCTTCAAGAATGCTTCCGCTTCCGCGAATTGCTTTGTACTCAGGAAGGCTGCGACCAGCCTGGCGCATGAACCAAACGGGGGTGTGCTGATGTTTGCGACCGTTCGCTGCTGCGAGGAACGGTGAATCAACGGATTGGTCGGGTGACGCAGACATCACGTATGACGATATCTGTGACCTTGGTCTTGCGCCTGATTACACAGCAACTAAACCGTGCCATCAGGGGACTTGCGACACATCGTGAGGGTGTCATTGCAGTGCGCTTGGTTAATTGAGTCCGGTTGACGGATGCTTCCAGTTGTCTGGACGCAGCGATGCTTCAATGCGCGCGATACGGGTGCGCGCCGGAGGGTGAGAAGTACTCGTGTCTCGGGGACCGACGGTCTTTTTGAGAGCCGCAGATAATTGTCGTCCGTATCCCATGCGCACAACGCGTTGATCGGCTTGAAATTCTGCCGATCGACCAACTGAATTTCCGAGATAGCGCATCATTGAATAGCCAGCACGAAAAAACCGAGAGAACGCGTTGAAGATGAGAGCGATGGTCTGGCCAAGTAGTCGGGCCGATTGAGAACTTCCCGCAAAAGTGTGCGTTGCGGCTTTCGAAACATTGTGCATAAAAGCACCAATGCGTTCAAGTAAGTACACCGGCAAAGTGAGCCACTGGCCAATAGTTAAGGCGATTGTGTGTGAACCAAGATGATGGCAGAGCTCGTGGGCAAGGACTCCGCACAGTTCGTCGTGGTTGAGCTCTTGAGTGGCGAATGAAGTAACGATCACCAAATGACCACCACTCGCGAAGGCATTGAGATCTTTGTCGTCAACAACGCCGACAACAAAATGTCGGTGACGAAGATGCCAGGCCTGGGTGACCTCGTTGAATGCTTTTTGCAGTTTGGGGGCCTCGCGCGAACTTGGTTTGCGGGCACCCATCAACAACGTGAGAACTCGCCGTTGAAAGGCTGGAATGAACAGAACCAAGCCTGCTGCGAGGTAACCGAGCAGCACTTTCCACAAAACGACACCCGTGATCCAGGTGATTGGAAGCCAAAAAATGGTGACGGCTAAGACCCAAACAGGGGAAATCGCCAGCACCGGAACGAAGGCGTAGAGCGCGGCGCGATCGAAGTCGCGGCGCCTTTTAGGGCTCTGACCTCGTCTTTCGTTCTCTTTCCAACTTGGAGGCATGGGCCGTCGGTCTTTCATGGGGTCGGCGACAGGATGTTCGCCTTATGAATCATGCCCGAAATTGCAGAAAGTTCGCCGACTTATTCAAGGTTGACGAGATATTGACCGAAAACAATCAGGTACATCGTTCTTTGAGGAGTCAATTCGTGACAAAGGTTCAAGCCAACAACACCGAGGTCGTGCGCCAGTCGCATCACTCGGCTCGCTTGTTGCTCGACCTCGCCCGAACTCATGAGGCAACCGAACCTGAACGATCTCGCGTGCTCGTTCAACAGGCTCGTGCAATAGCCCGCGCCAACCAAGATTTTGAATGTGAAGCTGAATCGCTCTATCGATTGGCCTCATTGGCGCATTATGACGGTCAGCCAGGTGATGCGTTTGCATTAGCGGTTGAGGCCCGAGACTTTGCCTTGGCCCATGACGTGCCACTTGTTGTTGCATGGTCACTCAACCTGATCGGTTTAGTGCATACCAATTCGGGTAACCACTCTGATGCATTGGCTTGTTGTTTGCAAGCGCTTGATTGTTATCGCGGCACTGGGCATCGTGTTGATGAAGGCAACATACTGAACACGGTTGCTGCGATCTATCACGAACTCGGTGACACCGATCGCGCGATTGTCAATTATGAAGCGGCAATGAACGCTAATGCCCAATTGAATCGACCCGATTTTGATGCGATTACTTTGGCCAACGTTGCATCACTTCGGGCAGAGCGTGGTGAATTCGACACTGCGATTGAAATCGGTGAACGCGCGTTGGCCTTGTGCCGGGTGCATGCCGTCGGATTCTTGCCAGAAGTTTTATCGGCGCTTGCTGGCGCCTATGGCGGTCGTGGAGATTTCGACCGGGCCCGGACGTTATTGAATGCGGCTTTGGCAATGCTGGATGCGTCCAGTGTTTCATTTGATGATGCGGTTCGCGCAAGTATCGAACTCGCCTTCGGTCGAGTTGAGTTGAGTGCGAAAAATGACGCAGAAGCATTGATGCATTTCGGCCGCGCGCTTGGATTATCAGAAGTGATTAACGCCAAGCCCATTGCGTTCTCAGCACATAGCGCCTTGGCTGATTTGTATAAGGGTCTCGGCCAATTCGAAGAAGCGGTTAATCACCTCGAGGCAAAGTTCACCATTAATCAGTCGATCTTCAACGAAGGCACTGACATTCGCATTAAGACTTTGCAAGTTGCTCATGAAGCCGAAGAGTCTCGTCAACAAGCAGAAATATTGCGATTGCGCACGAGTGAGCTCGAAGGTTTGGTGCGTGGTCGGACAACCGAACTCGAACAATTCCAACTTGAAGCTCTTGAACGTTTGGCAATTCTTGGTGAGTTCCGTGACACCGACACCGGTGAGCACACCGCTCGCGTTGGCGACATGTGCGCGGAGATTGCTCATTTGCTCGGCCAAGATCCGGCGTGGTCAGAACGATTGCGCTCGGCGGCCCGTCTGCATGACATCGGCAAAGTTGCGATTCCAGATTCGATTT
>WLMQ01000031.1 GCA_009700145.1 Actinomycetota bacterium | reverse complement strand
CTTGAGCGGAGAAACTTTTTAGATACACCAATCGACGTCCCGAAAAGAGATTCGACAACATATTGGCAATACCAGCGACGTGATATGGAGGCACCGAAACCAGCACTGCTTCCGAATCATCGGCACTGCCAAATTCAACCGACCCCAACAAATAGGCCATCAAGTGACGATGTCGCAACAACGCCGACTTCGGTTCTGATGTCGTGCCACTCGTAAAGAGCACCACTGCAACATCATCATCATTTTCAGCTGGTTCGGTTGGCCCGACTTCTTCGAGATCAATCGTGGATAATGCACTGAGCCACTCACCAAGAATCAGCGGTGACAATTCTTCCAAACGAGCTGCCGTCAATGGATCGGTGAGCACCAATGAATTTGGGTAACGATCAATCAACATTCGTAACTGGCGATCTTCGAGTCGGTAATTAACCGGAACGAATGGAACACCTGCCCACGCCGCAGCAAACAAGGCGACGGGAAGCAGCGCGTGATTCTCGCCTACGTACATGACCGAGGCGTACTTGTTGTGAATTTGGGTCGCACCGAGACGAACAAGAAAACCAAATTCAGTTCCGGTTATCTGTGAATTTTCATCGCCTAGTAGAACGCGATCGTCAAACCCAGATTCAACCATTTCAACGAACGACGAAAGATGCATGTCAATTCGCCGCAATCAAGTTAAAAACGCGGGCCGTTTGTCTTCTTCTTTTCAGGTACCTTGAACGGGGCTTCGATCAACATTTCAAAGCGGCCATCATCGGGCTGGTTCGGCTCATTGAGACGCTGCAAGTAGGTCTTGATCGCTGCACGTGCGCCAGCAACATGGTCTCCCTTAATTCCCACCGAACGACTCAAAGCGTCCTTGGCCTTGGTGACTCGTTCTTTGCGAGCCGCCTTCTCTTCTTCAGAACGAGTCTGAGGGACCTTATTCGTTTTGGCTTGCTGAGCAGCAAGTCGGCGGGCTTCAGCGGCCTGAAGTGGGGTTAGTTTGGATTGATCGGACACAGCGGTTTCCTTTGAGCGACTTGGACGCGGAGCGCCAGTGGTACTAACACTGGAGCGACGAAATGATACCCCTGCTCCGAGCCAGACCGCTTGTGCGCTCTGTGACTATATGAGGCAATTCCTCCTCAACCAATCACGAGCGATGCGAAATCATTGTCGTCGCCGACGGGGTGTCACTCGCATAAATATCTGATCAAGATCTCAAGTGGTGGTGTTGGTGCCCGGGATGGGACTTGAACCCATACTCCTTTGGTAAGGAAGGGGGGTTTAAGCCCCCCGCGTCTGCCTATTCCGCCACCCGGGCGCCGCTCCCAAGGCTAGGGCGGTTTGGCTAAGGTGCGATCAGTCAAAGGGACAAATCTTGCCCCCTGGTCGAAATGGCGGAGAAATGAAACTTCGATTCACACAACGTGTTGTACGTTCAGCGATTGCAGCCACTTTGTTGGCCTCAGTAGCTATGACAACTGCTGCTCATGTGTCGGCTGCTGACGGCGATAGCGACCAGTCATTCTTTGCCGGCCGTGTATTGCACGAATTCGGCGGGCCGTCAACGTTCTATGACGCCGCTGTTCAGAGCGACGGCAAGATCGTGACCACTGGCAAAGTAGAAATCGCCGGGGTTGACCAGATTTTGGTTGCGAGATTCAACACCGATGGCTCACTTGACACCACCTTTAATTTGACTGGGTGGCGTTCAATTCCTCTTGGGTCCGGCGACTCTGAAGGCAACGCAGTGCTAACACAAAGTGACGGTTCGATTTTTGTTCGTGCCATGTCGGATTACAACACAGTGGTACCCGATCCATACCGCGATGCACTCATTATCAAGCTCACATCCAGTGGTGCCTTTGATACGACCTACGCCGTATCTAGCGTCCCCCCAAGTGTCACCCCAGGTGTTAAGTACTTGAGTATTTCGCGATCGACCATCTCGGGAGGACCTTCAACGATGGCGTTTGACTCAGTTGGTCGACTCGTTGTCATCGGAACTGTCAGAGACGGTTCTGACGCGACAAGCTCGTACGTAGCACGGCTGCTCTCAAACGGCGAATACGACAGCACATTTGATTCAGATGGTCTCCGCGAGTTTTTTACACCTACTGAAACTTCATTTTCGTCTGTGGCCATCACAACTGGTGACAAAATCGTCGTCGGAGGTAGTCGTCGCATAGGCGTTGGCAGCGAAACTCGCGGCATCGTTGCCAAGTTCAATACAAATGGAACACCTGACCTCAGTTTTGATACCGATGGCTGGGTCGATGTTTCATCAGCGCAAGCGATCAGTGCCATCGCCCTACAAGCCGACGGCAAAATTGTCGTCGCAGGAATCACAGTTATTGGGGGTGCGGACACTTCATTGGCATTGCGACTCAATTCCAGCGGATCAATTGACACGACATTTAGCGCGAGCGGTACCTTCGTTTCTCCAGCCAGCGACGCAGCTTTTTTAGGTATTCATATTGATTCTTCTGGGAAAATTGTTATCTTTGGTTTTGCATCAACCAATCCCGAAAAAGCCGATTTATTGGCAATTCGCCTATCAAGCAACGGGGTTCTTGACTCAACGTTTGGGAATAGTGGCATCAGCCGAACGCCCGTTGGTTTTTCTGCACTCGCATTCAGCGGAACAGTCCAAGGCGACGGTCGTTACATCCTCGTGGGCCAAACAACAGGCTCAATCGAATCTTACCGAGCTGTCATCGTCCGCCTTGATTCTCTAGGAAAACCCGATGCAACGTTTTTATCAGGAGGGTTCACTCAGCAAAATAGCCTTCTGAATGGTGTGTACGGTTCGCGAATCCTTGAACTAGCGGATGGATCGTTCATTACGCTCGGCGGCGTATCGATTGCCGCGCCGTACATGTATCTCGTTAAATACCGTTCCGACGGCACGATTGACCGCAGTTTCGGAAGCGATTTCGGTGTCGGTATCGGAACAATTGGACTTGCCGCCGGACCCGTAGGTGCAGCAAGTTACTTGCTTAATCTTGAATCTCAATCAAGTGGTCGCATTCTCGTGTTAGCCCAACAACCAATCAGTACCGGCAGCCCGGTTGTCTTGGGTTTTACAAATGCTGGAATTCTTGACCCGACATTTGGTGTATCTGGCACAGCAGCGTTCACGGTTGACAACATGATCCCAACGAAGATGGTGGTGTTACCTGATAACAAAATATTGGTCACAGCGTCCACAACGACCGCAGGTGAATCCCGTATGTATCGCCTGAATGCAAATGGCACGATTGATAGCTCATTTGGTACAGGTGGATCAACATTGATCGCCTCACCAGACACGAGCGCGGCACTGGTTTCTGCAATGAATGTTTCTGCTGACGGAAAAATCATTGTGGTGGGTGAACTGGCTAGCACCAGCGATAGCCGAACTCTCATTTCAAGATATTCAGCAAACGGAACGCTTGACACAACTTTTGGAACCAACGGGTTTGCCTTTGTCGGACCTGGCACCAGCGGCAATTATGCAGCCACAGTGAACGTTTTACCCGATGGTCGACTGCTCATTTCTGGACAGTCCGATTTTGGTACATCTCACGAAATTTTCTTAACCCGGCTCTCATCTTCGGGTACTACCGATACCACATTTGGGACAAACGGTTATATCCGCTACGCGGGAGTTGGAAGCAGCGTGTATGCAGTCGTGGCGGTGCAACCGGATCAACGAATTCTGATCGGGTATGCAACAGACCAAGTGATCATCAATCGACTCAACGAGAACGGTTCGATTGACTCAACTTTCGGCACGAACGGTTCAATAACGCGGAGGGCCGATAGCGGAGAAAGAAATATCATTGATCTTGTCCGCCTGCGCAACGGAAAAATAATGGCAAGCTGGGTCAATTACCCTCTTGTCGGATTTAAAACTTTTGATATTGCCCGAATACAAGCGACAACCCGCCCAATCGTTCCGCTGACGCCGGCGCGTTTGTTTGATACCCGTGATGGTTCAGGCAGCGTTGCAGTCGGCAAAGTCGGTGACGGCCTCGGTGGCGGAATACCCATCGAATTCACCGTCACCGGACAAGGCGGAGTCCCCGCAGCCGGAGTTGGAGCAGTGTCACTCAACGTCACCGCCGTCAACACCGAAGCACCCAACGAAGGCGGCTACGTCACCGTGTACCCATGCGGCACCCGACCAAACGCCAGCAACCTCAACTTCACGAGCAACCAAATCATCCCCAACGCGGTCATCGCACCCGTGAGTGCCAACGGCAAAGTGTGCTTCTACGTGTACGGCAAAGCCCACCTCCTGGCCGACGTCAACGGCTGGCTACCAAATGGAGCAGCATTCACAGCCGTGTCGCCGGCGCGATTGTTTGATACTCGTGATGGTTCAGGCAGCGTTGCAGTCGGCAAAGTCGGCGACGGCCTCGGTGGCGGAACACCCATCGAATTCACCGTCACCGGAAAAGGCGGTGTCCCCGCAACCGGAGTCGGAGCAGTGTCACTCAACGTCACCGCCGTAAACACCGAAGCACCCAACGAAGGTGGCTACGTCACCGTGTACCCATGCGGCACCCGACCAAACGCCAGCAACCTCAACTTCACGAGCAACCAAATCATCCCCAACGCTGTCATCGCCCCCGTGAGTGCCAACGGCAAAGTGTGCTTCTACGTATACGGCAAAGCCCACCTCCTCGCCGACGTCAACGGCTGGTACCCCGGCTAAGTACGCATCTGATCGGCCGACTGTTTCAAGTTGCGGGGTTAAGCAACCTGGGACGGTCGGTCGATTGGCGATGCTTCGCAAGTAAATCCGAGGGCCATCCACATTTCGCCTCGCAACCGATCGGCCAATGGTGGCGTGAGCAGGTTGGCCACGACCAACCCTTCAATCATGTCGGCCAACACCGCCACCCACGGCCGACCTTTCACCCGAACCGCCACCGTGACCCCGCCATCAAAACGACGAATTGATCGATCGGCCCCGACGATACGTGGCGGACAACGAAACCCGGGCACGACCAAACCCCGAGTACGGGCCTCTCGCCCGAGCGTGCGGGCGGCGGTGGCAAAGTGAACGGTCGTGGCTTCCATCAGAAAGATCACTCTAAAAAAGGGGTATGGCACAGAACATTCCGGAGAACGCCGAGACTCGATCAACCGTTCATGCCCCACCCCCGACCTAAGGTTTCGCCGTGAGGAGCCACCATGTCTGAGACCTATAACCCCGCCCAACAGAGGGTCATCGACATGCTCGGCAAAGCCGAGGCTCGCCCCGATATTCCTCCGTCACTCGCCGACGAAATTCGGGCCGATCTCGAACAAGCCCTTTTGCCCGTCGCCCATTTACTGCCCGACATTGCCACCTATGAGAATCGCTTTTATCTCAGCAAACAAAGCCTCACGAATGCTCTTTCGTGCGAAGGCTTTTTTCTTGATGGCCAAGGACCATTCGAATGGACAAACGCCAACTGCAAAGGCACCATCGTTCATAAAGCCATCGAGGTCTCGATCAACTTGCGTCACCCCATGCCGCCAACTGATCTCATTGAAGAATCAATTTCACGACTCGGCAACGACGCCGGAAAATCTATTAGTGAATTCTTAATCACGCTGGACGAATTTGCCCGTGCCGAATTGGTCGGCGAATGCAGCGCACTATTCACACGCTTCACCGAATGTTTTCCACCCATCAAAAGTTCGTGGATTCCGCAAGTCGAAAGTTCGCTTGCACTCAATCTTTCGAACAATCGCATTCGCATCGGCGGCAAAGTCGATCTTGCTCTTGGCAGACCGCCCGACAAAGTCATTATTGATCTCAAAACTGGCCGTTGGTCTCCTGCGCACTATGACGATTTGCGTTTGTACGCACTCATCGATTTCTTAGCGATTGGTAATGCACCGCGAAAAGTTGCTAGTTATTACCTCGATACCGCCGAAGTTCAACAAGAAGATATTTCCGAAGCAGTGCTTCGCTCAACTGCCCGCCGTCTACAAGACGGACTTGTGCGCGCCATCGAGCTCAAACTCGGAAAAGCAGAACCAGTTTTACGCCCCGCGGGACACTGCAACTGGTGTGCAAAGAACAATGACTGTTCTGCAGGCCTTGAGTACCTCGCAAAAAAGCATGAAGAAGACGGCTGGTAAAACGTCAGCGCACATGTGGTGACATCAACGCCACTGGCAAACCCAATCCCACTTCTTTTTTGATTGAGGCAATTCTTCGACCATTTTGCACAGCATCACGTATCGCACCGACGGCATCGGGTCCATGCCAAGCGACCGTGGCATCAAGGTCGTCAACGACAAATACAACTCCCCAAATTTCTGCTGGGGTTTCTGGAGCCAAGTCGGGACGCTCAACAATTTCAAGAATCAACGAGCCAGCTCGATGAAATCCTTGACGCACTCCATGTCCCGCATCACGAATTCGTTTGAGCGGCAATCCCAGTTGCTCGGTGATGGCGCCACAAGTTCGTTCAAGTGATCCGGTCGTGATGACAATGTGATCAATCGCTGTGACTGCTAATTGATGGGTCAGCCCGGGCACGGGTTGAAGTTCGGCGATGACACGCGTTACGACACCATCGACCGAGGTAGTGGTGGCATCATCAGACCGCACGGTCCAGCCGGTGGCGCAACTACCACTTGCCGAGGGTGCGACAACTTGCGGCAAGAATCGAAAACCCAAACCGGCGACGGAAACACAAGAAACCATCGAGCCATCTGGCTGAGCAACTGAATAATCAGAAAAACCTAAGCGCCGCCAAGGGTCAATTGACGATGACAACCACACATCAGCGATTGTTGTCATGGCGATGACACCCCTTTGACAGGCGAATGAATTGATGAGTCCAAACGAGACTCGGTGAGATATCTACCCCGTACCTTGGTACCGGGAAACCGGACGATCAGGTGAAACGAGAAAGAATGACCTCAGCCGCGACCCATGTTGGGGCGCTTGCCGTGGTTCGCCTTTGAGCGGCGGAGCCGGGCCTTACGCTTCTTGGTCTTCTTTGACATAGGTATGAGAGCCTACAGCCCGAGTCGCCAGAACGAACTCGGGCGGACATGAATCCATAATTTTTACCTCTCGACCCACGCAGCTTGACGTCCGCGACCCATTCCGAGACCAATCCCCGCCCCAAAAAGAACAATTGAAAGTATCAATACCCATCGGGAGATCGGCCCAGTACGAGCAAGTTCGGTGACAGTGGGATCTGGTTGTGGGGTTGGCACGCTGTTCAGCGGGTCAAGATTGACCCCTTGATTCGGTTCGGTCGTTGTTTCGTAAATGTCGTCATAGGTCAGACTCAGATCTTGGCCCACTGGCCCATCCACCGCTGGTTGAACCAGAATCGTTGCGGCAACGATGACGGGTTCGGGCGCTACTTCTGCGTTCGTCGCGCAGTTCTCTGGTCCTGGACTTTCGGTCATAAACGCAACGCTGGTTGCACCTTGAAGCACTTCAACGGTTGCTCGACCGAGTTCATCAGTCACGAGCAAGACTGGTTCGCCCAAAATCTCACCCAACGCTCCCGTAAAACTCGCGAAGACTTGGTGACGCACTAAAGGCTTGTCGCCAAAATGCACGTACACCTTGGCCTCACGCTTTTGGTCAAGGGACAAGGTCTCAGGGGCATCAATCGTGCCTTCAATTTGATACGTCACACATGGCTGAGGTTCGGCAAGCACTGGCTGCTCCGCACCGATCTGTGCAACAGTCAGCAGTCCAAAGATTGAGGCGATTGTCGTCATAACTAAAGAGTTGAGTTTCATGTTCAACTGTGTGGATGCCTTGACCGAGTGCGGTGGTCGGTAGCCTGCCTAGCGTCATGGAACGCTTCGGATTAGTCGGTCTCCCCAACGCGGGCAAAAGTTCGCTGTACAACGCTCTCACTGGTGGAGGCGCACTTGCTGCCCCCTACGCCTTTGCGACCAAAGATCCCAATATCGGAGTCGCCAAGGTCCCCGACGATCGACTTGACCGAATCGGTGTCATGTCTAAAACAAAATCGCTGATCCATGCTTCAGTTCAAGTTGTTGACATTGGCGGGCTCGTTGAGGGCGCCAGCAAAGGCGAAGGCCTCGGCAACAAGTTCTTGGCCAACATTCGTGAAGTTGATGCAATCGTTCTTGTCTTGCGCGCTTTTGAAGATGATGATGTGCCTGGTCCGTCCGATCCGCTTGAGCACTTACGCGTTGTTGAAATCGAACTTGCATTGGCCGACCTTGAAACAGTTGAGAAGCGACTCAATCAGGCGACCCGCCAAGCCAAGCTCGACAAATCTGCCGCTGCCGAACTTGAGGCACTGCAAGCTGCTTACGACGCACTCAGCCAAGGGCTCCCCTTGTACCGCGCCGGACTCAAAGAAGAATGGCGCGAAACACTCAAGCCTTATTTCTTGTTGACTAATCGCTCGGTTCTTGCCGTTGTCAACGTCGGCGAAAACGAACTCGACAAAATTCCGGCGGTTGAAAAAATCGTGCGTGATGAATTCTCAACAGCCGGCGCCAATGTTGAAGTCATTGGCATGTGCGTGCAACTCGAAGCCGAAGCAGCAACAATCTCCGATCCGGCAGAACGCGCCGAAATGCTTGAAGGTTTCGGACTTGGCGAGGGCGCATTGTTCCGTATGGTGCGTAGCGCCTATCACTTGCTCGGATTGCGCACCTATTTCACAACCGGCGAAAAAGAAACTCGCGCCTGGACTTTTTATGCTGGTTCGAGCGCTCCCGAATGTGCCGGCCGAATTCATACCGACTTCCAACGAGGCTTTATTAAGGCAGAGGTCATTCACTGGGATGAACTGCTCGAGATTGGCGCCTGGAACAAGGCCAAAGATGTTGGCAAGATTCGCATTGAAGGCAAGGAATATCACCCCGAAGATGGTGACGTGATGGAGTTCCGCTTCAACGTCTAAATTTGTCTGAGGTTCAACTTTCACGAGCCGATTACTGCACAATCAAGGAGGCGAGTCATGACAGCACATTCAGCTTGGCTCGTCACTGATGGACGCGTGTTAGCAAGTGCCGACATTGCCAACGATCGTGCCTCTCGCCGTAAAGGATTATCCGGGCAAACCCATATTGAAGGTGCCTTCGTGATACCCAACTGTCGTTGGGTGCATACTTTTGGCATGCGCGTTGCCATTGATGTCGCATATCTCAATGCCGATGGCAATGTCATCAAAACTGTACAGATGTCCAAGATGCGACTTGGTGTGCCGGTGTGGCATGCACGGACAGTGATCGAGGCCGAAAAAGGAGCATTTGCTCGCTGGGCCATCAACGTCGGCAACAAAATTGAAGTGCGCGATAGCGATAACAATCACGACAACGTTGAACCGACTTCACAATGAGCAATCTCATTCTCGTTGCAACACCGCTTGGCAACATGGGTGATATTTCGCCTCGTGCCATTGAAGCACTGACCAATGCTGGTTTGGTGTGTTGCGAAGATACTCGTCGAACTGGATTGCTGCTACACAATCTCGGCATAGCGGCCACGCTGATGCGCGTCGACGACCACACCGAACATGCATCAATTCCGCGAGTGCTTGACGCACTGAACGACGGCCGCGATGTTTGCTTGGTCACCGATGCCGGTACACCCGGGATCAGCGATCCGGGATCACGTCTCGTACGCGCCGCCATTGATTCTTCGCACAACGTGAGCGCCATCCCAGGTCCGGCTGCACTGATCATGGCACTGATCATCAGCGGACTGCCGACCGACCGCTTTATCTTCGACGGCTTTATTGCCCGCAGTGGTCAAGAGCGTGCCGCCCACATCAATGAACTTGCACTGCAAAGGCGCACCGTCATCTTGTACGAGGCCCCGCATCGGTTACATCGAACACTTGTTGATCTTTCGGTTGCGTGTGGTCCCGAGCGCCAAGTTGCGTTGTGTCGAGAACTCACCAAGATTCATGAAGAAGTGTGGCGCGGAACTTTGGGTGAAGCCGTCGACCATTACGGCACCAACGAACCACAGGGCGAATTCGTCCTGGTTTTGCAAGGGGCTCCCGATGCTCCACCACCTACTGCCGATGACATCGATCGTTTGCTCATTGCCGAACTCGCTGGTGGCGCCTCAACAAAAGATGCATCGACTGCCGTCTCTCACATTTTGGGCGTACCAAAAAAGTCGGTCTACAACCGGGCTGTCGAAATAACTAACAGCCGCAAAATTGCAGATTAAGCGCAAGTGACAATTTGGATTTCCTCCCACTGAAGTCCTTCAGCTTGTGGCTAAATCAAGGTGTGGACACTCGACGAGTCACCAAGCAGATTCCGGCAGATCCCGACCTGCATCAAGGCACATCGATTCAAGGTGCAGCCTTTTTTGATCTTGACCGAACGATGATTCCTGGGTCGTCGGTTTTTACCTTGGCCGGCGTTGCTTGGAAATCAGGGCACCTCAGCACGAGACAAATGATGAGTGATGCCTGGGAGGCTTTGACATTTCGCACCTCTGGAGCAACTGATGGCAAAACCTTGAAGGTCCGCCAAAGAATATTGGGAGCAATCAAAGGTCAAGATGCCCAGACGCTACAAAGTCTTGCTGCTGACGTCATCCCAAAAATCGTGTCCAAAGTTCGGCCCGAGACTCTCGAGATCATCCGTTCACACCACAGCGCAGGCCGTCCCACGTACATCGTTTCCGCATCTCCTGCAGAAATCGTTGAACCACTTGCCGCAGCACTCGGTATGACTGGCGGAATCGGAACCAAAAGCGAAATTGTCAACGGGCGTTACACCGGCGAGATCATCGGCCCATTTTGCTACGGAAGTGGCAAGGTTGTGGCGATCATGGAACTCGCTCGCGACCTCGGCTACGACTTGTCGCAAAGCTATTCATACAGCGACGCAGCAAGTGACCTCCCGATGCTCGAATCAACCAAATATTCAGTTGCTATTAACCCAGATGCTGAACTTGAACATATTGCTCTTGAGCGTTCGTACCCCATTGTGCGATTTTCGGGCATGCGGATTCGTTCGCAGTCACGCTTTCGTTATTCGCCCAAGAAAATATGTCTGGCTCTTGGTCTCTGTGTCAGTATTCTTGCCGTTGGCCGCAAGGACAACCGCAAAGCCGCCCAACTTTTATTGTCGCGGAGCTAATGCAAGTTGGCGACTTTGTGCAACTAAGACGCCGTTTGAGTCCCACATCTCGCCGTCTTCTTCAAGTAATCCATTCTGTATATAGCGCGTAGAGAAAATACACGCCACCGGACCAGGTGCCGGAATGGCTCGCGTATGCACCGTCAGTTCAATGGTTGGCACCCATGCAGTGGGTAAGTCAAGATTGAAAACTGATGGAGGAAATGCGTCGCTTGCCAACAGCAACGCTCGCGTGTCAATCGGGCGTTCATCGTTAAAGGCAAACCATCCGCGAATCAATGCCTGTCCAGATTTAACACCTTCACGAAAGTGAACATCACCCGGATGAATACGAGTTCCGAGCCGTCCGTGGATGTACGCAAAGTTGTCCACTGCCGATTCGGCTATGCCGACGCATTGCGAAAATGGCAACAATCCCCGCGGTGGAAATGTTGGATGCTCATCCATATGCGACGGCCCACCCGGGTCGTTGGCGAGATCGCCCAGTGTGGCCAGCACCCGAATGATTTCTTTCTCACCAGTATCTGTCAATAAAAACAATGATGCAGTTGCTGTCGCAAAACGTCGACCAGATCGCACTGGTGTCACCACGATGCGCGCGTCACCAGCCGGACACGGAGCTAGATAATGCGCAGTAATGGTGATGCAGTCAGGACGTCCAGTTGCATCTGACATGGCGTGTCCAACCAATGCCAACAAATATCCTCCGTTGGCATTGCCCATAATGTCCCAGCCGGGATGCACTTTGGTCGAATACACCACTGAACTATCTAGTGATTCTCCTCGAAAAATTTGGGTAGCGCGATCAAACTCAAACCGAGGCTCGGCCGTGTCCGCTTCCCCAACAACATTCCCCTGATCCTCAATTGACATGAAAGTAACGCTAGTGAGGTCGTAGCCTCAAGGTCGTGGTCACACCCTCTGAAAATTCGTCACACGGCTTTTACGCCACGACGCCGATCTACTACGTCAATGCCAAGCCACACCTCGGCCACGCTTACACCACCATCATTGGTGATGCCCTCGCGCGATGGCACCGCCTCAGTGGCGACCAAGTCCACTTCTTGACTGGCACCGACGAGCATGGCTTGAAAATTCAACAAGCCGCCGATGCTGCAGGTATGGAGCCGCTTGCTTTCGCCGATTCAATTGCACCACTTTTCGCTGATGCATGGCAGAAACTCAACATCAGTAATGACGACTTCATTCGCACGACCGAACAGCGTCACCGCGTCGGCGTACAAAAACTCTTACAAGCGTGTTACGACAGCGGAGACATAGAACTCGACAAGTACAGCGGTTTGTATTGCGTCCCGTGCGAGGCGTATTTCACCGAAGACGATCTCGTCGAAGGAAACTGCCCAATCCACAAAAAGCCAGTTGAGCATGTCGAAGAAGAGAACTATTTCTTCCGCTTGTCGCGCTACGGCGATCGTTTATTGCAGTGGTATGCCGATCATCCGAACAGCATCGTGCCCGACTATCGCATGAACGAAGTCATTGGCTTTATTAAGCAAGGCCTTCTTGACTTCAGTATCAGCCGTACCAGTTTCTCGTGGGGCATTCCATTGCCATGGGATGACAAACACATCACCTACGTTTGGTTTGACGCCCTAGCCAACTACATCACCGCGATCGGCTACGGAACCGATGACGCCAACTTCAACAAACATTGGCCAGTTGATTATCACCTCATCGGCAAAGACATCATTCGCTTCCATTGCGTGTACTGGCCGGCGATGCTGATGTCGGCTGGCATCGAACCACCGAAGGGTTGGGCGGTCGGCGGCTGGCTACTTGTGGGCGGCGAAAAGATGTCGAAGACAACGGGCAATGTTGTCAATCCACTTGAACTCATTGACGACATTGGTCTCGACGGATTCCGTTATTACGTTCTTGCCGAAACCCCGTATGGTGCCGATGGCGATTTCACCTATGAAGGTCTCATTGGTCGTTACAACTCTGACCTCGCCAACAACCTGGGCAACTTATTGAGCCGTGTCGCAACTGTGGTTGGCAAAAAGTGCAACGGAATCGCGCCAGCACCACGCGCCGATAGTCCATTGGCAAGTGCTGCCGCCGAGGCAGTCGCAGAAACAATGTCTCGTTGGGCTGATGTTCAACCGAGCCGAGCACTCGAAGCAACGTGGCAACTCATCCGTGCAACAAACTCGCATCTCGAGAACAACGAACCGTGGAAGGCCGAGCCAGGTCCCGAGGTAGACGCAGTAATGGGCGACGCACTTGAAGCGTTGCGCATCGTGTGCATCCTTGCATCACCCGCGATTCCCGACACCATGCAAACGATTTGGGAACGTATCGGAATGCCTGGGCAAGTGAGTGATCAACGCGTACCTACATCGGTGACGTGGGGCGGCTATCCCGGCGGAGCAACAATCGATAAAGGCGAACCACTCTTCCCTCGTCGCAAACTCGACTGAACTGATTCGCCGAACTTTTATGTGGACCGATACTCACTGCCATCTTGACGAAGATCGCTATCGAGGCGAGGGCGGCAAAGACCTCGGGGGCACAGTTGGTGTTCTCGAAAATGCTCGGGCTGCCAAGGTCTCACGCTTCATTACTGTTGGATGCGATGCCGAATCATCACGTGCGGCCATCGAGTGCGCGAGTCGGTTCAACGATGTCTGGGCCAGTGTCGGACTACACCCACACGAAGCAGTTCACGGCGTTGACACAATCGTTGAACTCATTACATCGCCCCGTGTTGTCGCTATCGGTGAGGCAGGACTCGACTATTACTACGAGCACTCGGCACGCGACGAACAAAAAGTCGCGTTCGCTGCGCAGATTCAGTTAGCTCATCAATTTCAGTTGCCACTCATCATCCACACTCGCGACGCATGGGACGACACGTTCGACATTTTGCGCGCCGAGGGAACTCCAGAACAAACAATCTTTCACTGCTTTACCGGCGGACCAGATGAAGCCCGCCGCTGTTTAGACATCGGCGCCTTTTTGAGTTTCTCCGGAATTGTCACTTTTAAGACCGCCCAAGACGTCGCCGAAGCCGCGACATGGTGTCCTCTCGATCGCATCTTGGTCGAAACCGATAGCCCGTACCTGGCACCAGTGCCTCACCGCGGTCGCACCAATCAACCCGCCAACGTCGCTGTGGTCGGAACCCACGTCGCCGATTTAAAGCACATCAATCCTGCTGAGATGGCCCGTGTCACGACGCACAACGCCTGCATTGCGTTCCCGCTGCTGACTTCATAACCTCAATTCACTGATGTTGACTCTCACCGAACGCCGTCGTCTCGTGGTTGCCGCTGCAATCACCTTGATTGCGGTTCCTGCATTGCTGCTATCGAGCAACAACTCATCATCCTCAGCGAACACCACAAGTACCTTGGCGACTGCCGTCTCTGTTGCTCCTGCCGACTCCGAACCTGCCGAGCCCGCGTTCCTTCCCGAAAACAATGGTTCACAAGCGCCCGAAATCATCACCGTTAATGTTCCCGCGCCTCCAACCGGTTCAAATGTCAAAGGTACTGCTTCATATATTCGTTGGCAGGGAAACTTGCTCGGACTTCGACCGTGCGCAACACCTCATGCACTTATTGGTGCAATCATCACAGTCACCAATCTCAATAATGGTCGCAGCCTTGAATGCAACAACGTTTCAATTCAGGCTCTTCCCGGAAATAACATCATCTTGATTCATACCGATGTCTACTTAGAAATCGCCGATCTCATTGATGCGCCTATCCCCGTGCAAATCAGTTTCTGAGATCACGTGACCCATTCACATCGCGATATCACTGAGCTGTTAGCGAGCCATGGCCTGGCACCTCGTCGTGCCTTCGGACAAAACTTTGTCTCTGATCCCAACACAGTTCGACGTATCGCCCGCATGGCTAATGTCAGTGCAAATGATCATGTCGTTGAAATCGGTGCAGGTCTTGGTTCATTAACTCTTGCCCTCGCCGAAACCGGGGCACGAATTACCGCAATCGAAATTGATCACGGCATTGCTCCAGTGTTGCGCGATGTTGTCAAAGACCTGCCCAATGTTTCGGTGGTTGTTGGCGATGCCCTCGAACTTGATTGGAACGAAATCATTCCGCCCGGAAGCAAGGCCGTCGTAGTTGCCAATTTGCCCTACAACGTCGCCACTCCACTCGTTGCAGATTTGCTCGACGCGATTCCGCAAATTTCACGTTTCGTCGTGATGGTGCAAAAAGAAGTCGCTCTTCGATTGGCTTCAAGCGTTGGTTCATCTGATTACGGTGCAATCAGCGTCAAAGTTGCTTACTGGGCAACCGCACGAGTCTTGGGCGATGTTCCACCAAGTGTTTTCATTCCGCGACCAAAAGTCACTTCAAGCATTATCGAAATCACTCGTCGCGAAACACCTGCAGTCGGACCACATATTGAACCGCAGCAACTATTCAAGGTCATTCGAACCGGCTTTGGCCAACGTCGCAAAATGTTGCGCCGATCATTAGCAGCCATTGCTACTCCAGAAAATTTCGCGGCAGCCGGCGTATCTCCAGAATCCCGCCCAGAAGAACTTGACGTTCACCAATGGGGACGACTTGCCACCGAGATTCAAAAGAATCACCGGCTATAAAGAATCACCACCTATAACGGCTAGACATATATCCGTGACTACTGCGCAACACCGCATTCTTGCTCCTGCGAAACTGACTCTGAGTTTGCGCGTCACTGGCGTACGCCACGATGGCTATCACCTCATTGATGCAGTGATGACCACCCTCGACTTACACGATGAGTTACACATCACCGAAGGCAATCAAGGTCTCGAATTCATTGGTCCTTACGCCTCAGGTATTACTGCTGATGCCGACAACTTGGTTGCTCGCGCCCTGTCATTTATTGATCGCACTGCACACGTCGTCGTGACCAAGAACATTCCGCATGGTGGCGGTCTCGGCGGTGGGTCTGCCGATGCCGCAGCGATTTTCCGTTGGGCACAACGAACTTCGATGGCCGATGTCATTGCAAGTGCCGCAATCGGAGCCGATGTTCCGTTTTGTGTCGTCGGCGGTCAAGCACGCGTGTCTGGTATTGGCGAAGTGATCGAGCCCATGCCAATCGAACGTCGTAACATCACCCTCATCATTCCACCGCTTCACGTCAGCACTCCGTTGGTCTACAAAGCATGGGATGCCCTTGGACATCTTCAAGCCGACGGACCAAACGATCTTGAGCCGGCAGCCCTTGCGGTTGAACCTCAACTCGTGACGTGGCGCGATCGCATCATCGAGGCAACGGGTCAGATACCGACACTTGCGGGAAGTGGAGCCACCTGGTTCATCACCGATCTGGCGGCCTCAGTGGGTCAGGGATTACGCGAAGCACTGCCCGAAGCACAGGTCGTTGAAACCAGAACCGGGCAGTGATTCAAATAAATCAGAAGTTGTGTATTACTTGCGTTGACGCTGATGGCGAGTACGGCGAAGCATCTTCTTGTGCTTCTTCTTACGCATGCGCTTACGTCGCTTTTTAATTAACGAACCCATAGGACCTCTCCAATGACAGACCTCACACGCTAGCGAGTTCGGG
>WLMQ01000030.1 GCA_009700145.1 Actinomycetota bacterium | reverse complement strand
TGAGGCTCGCCAAAACGGCAGGGACCTAAGCCTGCAAACCCTGGGACTCTTTTCGGGTAGAGTTTCTGACGACCCGTCAGAAACTCGGATCCTTGGGGGAATTATGCAACCGACTACTGCTCACTCCGACATCATCGCCACCAAAGACCCGAGTGCGTACATCACCAAAGATCGCCAAACTCTTCGCGGTAAAAGAGTTGGACCGATTCTCCATCTCGCCGACGAACGTGCTCGTCTCGCCCAGTTGACCTGGGACAACTTTGAAATCAAGCGCCTAGGCGCAACCATCGGTGCCGTGATCAGCGGAGTCGATCTCACGACCGATCTCCCCCAGGCGGTCATCGATGACATTCGACAGGCACTTCATGAATACAAAGTCATCTTCTTTCGCAATCAACCGGTAACGACACAACAACACGTCAACTTTGCTGCTCGTTTTGGCGAACTAGAAATTCACCCATTTATTCCGTCGAATACTGGTCAGCCAGAACTCGTTCGATTTGAAAAGTCGTTTGATGTCAAGGGGTACGAAAACACGTGGCATCAAGACGTCACTTGGAGAGCATGTCCAAGCCTTGGTGCCGTATTGCACGCCATCCACGTTCCTGAATCTGGTGGTGACACTTTGTTCTGCGATATGTACGCGGCGTACGAAGGTCTCACCGACGAGCAACGAGAGTTTGTCGATACGCACGATGCCGAACACGATTTTGTGCAGTCATTCGGCAAACAAGTTGCCCCCGATCAAATGGATGCCATGCGGGCCAAGTATCCCGTCGTCGTACACCCACTTGCTCCAACGCACGCGGCAACGGGCCGCAAGTACCTGTACTGCAACCCCGTTTTTCTGAGCCGCATCGTCGGAGTCGACGAAGCCGAAAGCGAACGTTGGCTCACCGAGCTGTGGCGTGAAAGCGACAACGTTGAATATCAGTGCCGCTTCCACTGGGAACCTGACTCAATTGCTTTTTGGGACAACCGCGCCTGTCAGCATTACGCAAGCAGCGATTACTGGCCCGAGATCCGAATTATGGAGCGCGCCAGCATCGTGGGCGGTCGCCCGACTCGCTAGTTTTTAGCCATGAGCAACGACCAGCCAGACTTCACGCTCAATCCCGAACTCGACTTCACCATCACGCTCGGCGGAGGTCGCGGACCTGCTGGTCACCCAACCCGCGACGACATCAGTTTGTTATCCCCCGATTTCTACGCAAACTTTGACGAACTCACACAGTGGATGCGCGACGAAGCCCCTTTGTATTGGGATGACAAGACCGGCATTTGGGGCGCTGCAAGTCACGAACTTGTTTCAATGATGAGCCGCGAGTGGCACACGTTTTCATCTGGTCAAGGATCCCGCCCAGAAAGTTCTGTGCCATCAATGATCAACTTCGATGCGCCCGAACACACCAAGCGTCGGCGATTAGTAGGCAATGGATTTACGCCCCGACGCGTCGCCAATCATGAGCCGTTTTTACGCGACCGAATCAATCAGCTCATTGATTCAGTGATTGATCAAGGTTCGTGTGATTTCGTTGCTGATATCGCCACCCCGTTGCCGATGTTGATGATCGGCGAACTGATGGGGCTTCCCGAATCTGACTACGAAAAGCTTCTTCATTGGTCAGATCTATTTGCCACTGGTGGCGAAGAAATTCGTGCCGAAGTCGAACATGCAGTATTCGCATGGAACGAATACATCATGGCCAAGGTGCATGAGCGTCGCGGTGGAGATGGGGACGACTTAGTGAGCCTGATCACCAATGCCGAATGGGAAGGAGAAAAACTCTCCGATATTGACATCATGTTCGAGACCATGCTTGTTCTTGTTGGTGGCGACGAAACCACACGACACGTCATCTCTTCAGGAATTGCTGCCTTGTTGCAAAATCAAGATCAGTTAACAATGTTGAAGAACGACCTGTCCCTTTTGCCAAATGCAATTGAAGAAATGCTGCGTTGGGCAACACCGGTCCGCAACATGAATCGCACCGCCACTCAAGATGTTGAGGTCAATGGCTTCAATATTCGCAAGGGTGACCGAATTCTTTTGTTATACCCATCGGCCAATCGCGACGAAAAAGTCTTCGCCAATCCCTTCACATTTGACATCACTCGCACGCCGAACGACCATGTGGCCTTCGGTGCGTACGGCCGACATCATTGCCTGGGTGCTCCCCTGGCCCGGCTAGAACTACGCGTTCTCTTTGAAGAGATTCTGCGACGATTCGACACGATGCAACTAGTAACCGACGGACCACTGCCGTGGCGCCGTGGAAATTTTGTATTAGGACTGAACGAAGTGCCAGTGACCTTCACCGCAAAATAATTGGCGTCGGTTTTAAGCGAGGAACGACTTACCCATTCGGTCAATCTGAATCTTGGTCACGACAGTCATCACATCGCCACCAGCTTCACGGGGTGCGACAACCGGAATCTCATCAGACCAAGTCATCGTGAGGTCATCCCACTTACGGCCATCGCCGACAATGGTTCCTTCGACTGCGAGGCGCGCCTGATGGTTTGATGCTTCGCCATGTTGGGGCACAGCCGATAATTCGAAAGTGCAATACATCGAACGGTCGATGGCTTGATGGTCGCCGCGCGGCAACGTGCCCATCACAATCGTGTACAACATGCCTGCTTCTTTGTGCACATGCTTCTCTTTGAAGTCTGGACGATTCTGCATTTCCATAAACGAAACTCGACTGGCGTACTTCACGATGGCCATACGGTCCCATTCACCTTCGGTGCCTTGCGCAATTACTTCACCAAAGAAAACGGTTTGAGCGCCAATTTTTGTCAGCACATCAGTCGGGTTGTAAATGTTGTCAGCTTCAACTCCCGAGATACCAGGCTTAGCCGACTTCTCAGCGCCCTTCACACCTCCATACCCAGCGACATCGCGATACTTCATAAAGTTCACCATGTAAATCGGACCGTCGTTTTCAGGTGCCCGGCCAGCAAGGTCAAGGGCATAATCAAAGTCAATTTTTCCGTAGCGCATGCCGCCAACCTAGCAACTCCACAATGATCAAGTGGCACTGAGAATGACACAACATAATTTTGGGTGCTACGGTGACATCGAAGTAAGCAACTCGGAGGACCAATGTCGAATCAACTCATTCTTGACTCACTACAGCGCCGCATGAAGGCCCTCTTCAGTTTGTACGACGATGCCATCGACTCGATGGACCTCGAACACGTCAACCACTTCGAGCGCGAAGGCGTACTTCCGATTGCATTTTGTCTCTTCCACTACGCCAATGTGCACGATGCCTCATTCATGATGCTGTCGGGTCAAACACCACTGTGGAACGATGAATGGCAAGCTCGAGTAGGTCTCACAATCAATGATCATGGCAAACATCGCACCGTTGACGAGATGGTCCACCAACGCATTGGCGACCTAGATGCTTTCGCCGAGTACATGCGCGCCGTGTACTCACGCACATCAGCCTGGCTCGAGCAGATGAATCCCGATGAACTTGAGCGGGTTGTCATACCTCGACCTTTCCCTCCGCAGATCGCTTCGACCTTTAGCGCCCGAGTAGCCGGCGAACAAGGAATCACCGTATTGGACGGTGTTGAATGCTGGCTGTATCAACATGGCTTACGCCACATGGGCGAAATCGAACTGGCTCGAGGTCTTGTTGGCTTAGGCGGAATGACGTCGTAAGTCGGTGACGACGCGAAATATTTCTTTCCAAACCAAGCGTGGCAACCTATGCTCACCCGTGGGGAGGTGACGCCATGGGGGGCACACCGACAGTTTTAAGTGATATTTCTGCTGAATGGTTGAGCGAGGTTCTCAAAACTCGAGTCACTGGATTCAGTCTTCAAGTCATCGGCGCCGGCGAGGGATTTATGGGGCAACTCGCCCGCGTGTCACTCATTGGCGACAATGTCCCAGCGAGTGTCATCGTCAAATTTCCGACGTCCGATCCTGGCGGACAAGTCATGGGCGAAATGATGGGCGTCTGGAATCGCGAACATCGTTTTTACACCGAAGTTGCTTCTCAGATCAAGGGAATCAAACTCGCTCGTTGTCTACACAGTTCAGTTGATCCATACGCGCTCGTACTTGAAGACTTAAGCCCAGCGCGTTCAGGCGATCAAGTCGCGGGACCAACTCCCGACCAAGCGCGCACGGCAATTGATGTCGCTGCGACGCTACATAGCGCCTGGTTCGACAAGCCCGAACTGCACACTCTTGATTGGATGCCCAGCCTCAGCGATCCAATGACCGCAACGATCGGAACACTCTTCCCTATTGGTTGGCCAATGTTTCTTGAGCGTTATCAAGATTCGTTGCCGCCTCGAGTTTTGAAGTGGTGCGAAACATTTGCACCGATGATCGAAACATGGATGCAGAAATATTTCGATTGGCCATGCACCCTCACTCATGGAGACTTTCGGCTTGACAACATGTTCTTTCATGACGATGGAACGATGACTCTCATTGACTGGCAATTATCGATGCGTTCTCCGAGCACCACCGATCTCGTCTACTTCTTGGGAACCAACATGAAGACCGAGATGCGCCGTTCGATGCAGGAAGAACTCATACACCGTTACTGCGACAAGATGCGCGCTGGCGGTGTGCCCGATCAGTGGGCCGACTACGACACCATCATGCAGGGTTATGCCGAAGGTGTGTTGTTCTATTGCACATCATTTGCCGCCAGTATTCTTTCCCTTGACACCGCTAATGAACGAGGTGCGGCGTTAATGGACTCACTTGTCCGCCGGGCATTCTCTGCAGCCGATGATCTAGACGCCGGCATTCGGCTTGGCCTGTAAAACCATTAGTCCTTCTGGTGGCGAAAATCGCCGCGATCATGACAATTCCTGCCACCAGAATGACTAAAGACGGGTCCAATAGATGTCGATTGGCTGACGACCTTCGTTGATTCCCCGGCGTTCGAATACAGTTTCAACGCGCCATTCCGGGCGTGAAAATTCTGCTTCTTCAAATGATTCGTTCGCTGCAACAACAGCGACGGACTTACGCCAATAATCCTCGATGTCAGTCGCTAGTCGTAATACTCCACCGACTTTTAGGACTCGGGAAATTTCGCGCACGACATCGGGACGTAGTAACCGTCGGCGTTGTTCGCGCGGCTTGGGCCACGGGTCGGGAAAGAAGACCCAGACTTCAGATAGCGAAGCATCAGCAAAACGCTTCAGCAAAACTAAAACATCACCTTCAACGACGCGAGTGTTCGTTAGTGATTGACTTTCGATTCCTTGCAAAATGTTGGCGATACCGCGCGTATGAATATCGATCGCAACCAGATTGATGTCACGATGTGCCGGCCCAAACGAAACGGCCAAGTCGCCCCGTCCACATCCGATTTCTAAACACACCGGATTCTCATTACCGAACACTTCAGCCAGGTTGAGCGTCGAACCATGTTCAGCAATGCTCCATTCGTCCTTCAACCGTTCGTATATTTTGGTGAGATCTGGACCTAACTTTCGGCGCCGGGGACGAAACGTTCGCACCAGTCTGTTTTCCGAATCTCCGCGCAACACGGCGCAGACGGTAACGCCGATTAGCCTCAACTTGGTGTGATTCATCGAGCGACGTCAGGAGATTGTTGTGACAATTCAAATGCAAGTTGTTCTCGCCGATTATGCGGTCACCCACGATGGCAAGGTCATGATGGCAGGGGCCGGCTGGAGCCAAGTAGGCGCAGGACCATTCGCCAGTGCCTTGGCTTTTATCGTCAAGGTCCCGTGGGATATGGCTAACCAACAGATCGCGATCCACGCTGAACTCGTCGACGAAGATGGACGACCAGTGCTGGTGAATCAAGCACCGCTGGCTCTCGATATTGGATTCAGCGTTGGTCGGCCCGATGGGTTGCGTCCTGGAAGTGACATTGACCAGAACTTGGCGGTGCAAATTCCACCTATAGCGCTGGTTCCAGGTCGAAGCTATGAGTGGCGCATTTCAGTTGACGGCGAACATCGTCATGACTGGAATCGCGGCTTCTTTGTGCGTACCCCGAAGCCTCAGTAGCTCAGGCCATTAGCCCGAAACGTCGGGAGAGTTGTATTTGCTCACGATGTCGGGATAACTACGGCAATAGTAATTCCATAGTTGTTCTCCGTACACCGCAGCCGAACGTGAACCCACGCCACCGACCCCAGCGACCAGTTCATCACGTTTCGCCATAAATCCAGCCGACCGATGAAATTCGCTTGCAGTTACTGCAGCAGAGAATTTGGCATCAAGTTGTAGTGGATCAAGCCTGGTACGCAAGTCAGGGCCGTGAAAAAAAGCTGTCGAGAATCTTTCAGCAGAACTAATCACTCGATGCATGGTCGCTACGTAATAGTTACCAGTCATAGCCTGCAGCATTTCGCCGATATTGAGCACAAAGGCCCCTGGCAACACCGGAA
The DNA here is from genome assembly GCA_009700145.1 of Actinomycetota bacterium. Taxonomy (GTDB): domain Bacteria; phylum Actinomycetota; class Acidimicrobiia; order Acidimicrobiales; family Ilumatobacteraceae; genus Casp-actino8. The sequence goes on along the minus strand of WLMQ01000030.1, from coordinate 10,844 downwards.
CTTCAACCCATTCACCTTCTTGGGTTTTTACCTGCAACCCACCAACTTCGTACTGCAACAAAATTGTTAAGAAGCCGGCGTCTTGGTGTGCATTAACGCCGGCCTGACCGATAGGTGTCGGCGGGTAGTGAATCATCTTCATCAATGAGTGGTGGTTCTCACCGAATAATTCTCGAAAGGTTTGATCCTTGAGCCCGAGGCCAACTGCCAAAATCTCCATCAGGCGGTTGGCCAGATGTTCCATTGATGCAAACCATTGTGACACCGCATCGCGAAAACCAGGCATGATTTCATCACTCAACAATTGATTCGGACCTTGAAGGCGTAGATACAACGGTTCAACGTCTATTGCGTATGGCGTGTGCTCACTTGAAATGTCTATCTGTTCTCGGTAATCGACACGATTGTCCGTCAACTCACTCCCCACTCTTTCCCAGCCTCGGAAATATCGTGAGTTAGTTTTTTCAATCAGAGCCTTGGACTCGGCAGGAAGGGCAAAGAACCGCTTCAACAAGCCCATGAAATCGTCAACGGTGGCCTGAGATACCCCGTGATCAACCAGAGAGAGGAATCCGACCTTGTGGCAAGCTTGCGCGATTTCAGCCGCATATTGAGCCCGATCGGTGTCTGGGTTGTCCCAAAGGGCCAACGAAACGACAGGTAGTTCCATCACCACATTGTGCCTGCGACTCCAACGTGTGCCAACCATTCTTCAGTCGGTCAATGCAAAAGGCCCCGAGACTGAGTCTCAGGGCCTTTTGAACTGGAGCGGATGACGAGATTCGAACTCGCGACCCTCACCTTGGCAAGGTGATGCTCTACCAACTGAGCCACATCCGCAGGGTTCGTCAAGTTTACCTGCCGTTTCGTCTCCGACAACCCGTCAGGCAACTGGTTCAGGAGCCTGCGCAGAGCCGCGTCGGTCCCACACACTTCCTGCCAACCCCGCAATCACCATCACCGCTCCAACGATCTGGACGAAGCCCAAATGCTGGTCGTAGATGAGCCAAGCACCCAACACCGACACCACTGGACTTCCCAGTGTCAACAGCGAGGTCGTCGTCACCGGCAAGTGCCGACTTGCCCACGAAATGAGACCATGCCCGACCCAACCAGGTCCGACCACCATTGCCAACAGAAGGACCCAGTCTCGTCCATTTACTTTCCAAGTATCGTCGCCCAAAATGAGACACACCGGCGTGATCAAAATTGCTCCCACAATAAAAACACCAGCCAAGAAAGACCAACCATCAATTCCCTCATTGCGACGACGTTTCAAAATCATGAAATACACCGTAAAACTCGTGACATTGATGGCGGCCCAAACATCACCGTGAAGTGACGCTCCATCGGTACTCGATCCCGCCAAGATCACCATTGCCAATCCGGCAAATGCAATCACAGCAAATGGCAATCTTTTGAGATCACTGCGTTCACCAACGAGACGGTTCAGCCCCAGCAGAATCAATGCCGGCGTCAGCGCCCCGATCAACGTGGCATTTGCGATAGAAGTCGCTCGTACCGCCATAAAACCCATCACCATCGAGGCGCCGAAGAAACAACCAGGAACAACACAGGCCTTCAATGATTTCCAGGTAACCCCGTTTCCCCACCAACGACTGGCGAGATACATCGCTGGAGCACCTAACCACATGCGAAACAATGCGGTTGTGTATCCACCCACGCTCATATTGCGAACCATGAGCGGACCAATACCCCACGCCAGAACCGCTAACAGAACTGCTGGGACCGCAATCTCGGCATGATTGTCGTCGCCGTCAGGCGAATTCACGAGGTCGGATTCGCCGGGCGAAGATCAACTGTGAAAGTCAAAATTCCATCAACAAGGCTGGGTGTCGAACCCGCCAACAAGGCAAAGTCTTGATAATCGTTGTTGGCTTGCTCGATAAACCGCTGACGCTCTTCTCCTGCCACTGGGGGCAAAGGTCGCTGTTTCACAGCGGCGGCGCGCGCTCCGAATCGGGCAATCATTTCTTTAAGGTTGAGTTCTGCCATACCGACGAATTTAGTCTCTGCATTCAGTCAAGAGTGAACATGGCGACTTAAAAACCAAGCAGAGGGTCAATGGACACAGGACCCTTCTTGGGCTGCTCGTTCAGAACCTCTTGAGCGATTTCTAATTCGTCTTCAAGATCTTGATCAAATATTTCTTGCTGGCGGGCCTTTTCTTCTGGCAATGACCAATCGTCCACGTCAGGCCACTCATCGTCATCCCAATCAATGTCGTTGATCGCGACTTCTTCAACTATTTCCGGAAGAACTTCTTGAGGTTCATCTTCGATCGGTATCGGAGGTTGCATCACAGGGAGTGGTTCAATTGTTGACGACGCAACAAGCGAAGGTCGAAGTTGATCAAGCCGGTGGCGCTGTTCAATCAGTTCAAGTTCAGCGAATTTTCGTGAACTCATTTCAACGAGCGGACCGAGTGCCTCGGGATCGGGCTTGGTCTTACGCCAAAACCAAAAATTGAGAACGCCTAAACCAATTCCGAGTGCGATCAATGAAACGGTCACAAGCACGACGATTCGTGTACTGCCGGCATCGTTCACTGTGGTGGTATCAAGACCAAGTGTTGAGGCGAGGCGAACGATAAACATCAGTGACAGTCTGTCTGAAAAAGTACCCGAACCCACGGCATCTGCTCCAAGATCTCGATTCTTAAACGAGATCACTTCTGATGGTGGGGACACCAATAGGTCGTTCGTCCAGCGACGGTATCTCGGGCCAACTCGTGAGCATCGTACGGGCAACGCGAACCCGGCACCCGTAAATCGGCGGCTAGATCACCCATGTGACTACCCCCTCGTTCAAGCAGTTCCGGCAGAATCACGACAACAGCCGAAAACAGTTTGCGAATTGCCGAACCCGACAACATTGAGATATCACGCCGAGGATCAACCTTGCCTCGACTCAATATTTCATCTACCAACATGTTTCCCAAACCCGCGATGACTTGTTGATTCAACAAGACCCCCTTGATTGATCCTTTTACAGGAAGTCTCGGTTGCACTAGATCGAAGAGACCTTCAGAGAAAGCGTCAGGCCCGAGGGCGCTCATCTTCTGAGAAGTACTCACACGGGCAAACCTACGAGGATCCGTGATCGCCAAGAACCCTTCATCGAATTGCATTCCAAAACGAATCCAGCGATCGTTAGACGAGGCCCCATACACAAGTTCATCAATAGGCGATCGACCGTCAACGATGATGCGCCCGGCCATCCCGAAATGCAGATCGATTGACCCATGGTCGAGATGGATTGTCATCAACTTTCCATGTCGACCGACTTCACGCACACAGGATCCGACCAGCGTTTGAATCTGCGACCCGTCCTTGACAACGAGTGCATCATTCGTCGCAAAAGACCGCACGGTTCTTCCGACAACCGACTCGGCTGCCCGCCGGTACATCTCAACTTCAAGGATCTCAGGCACAGACTTAGTTTGACGGATCTCACGCCCTAGCGCGGTATTGATATCACTAGATGTCAGACTTGAAGTGTGGAGATGTTGTTAGGGGTCATCGTTGTCGCGGTTTGTGGGCTTTTAGCCTGGGCGGCTTTTCGTATTGAACCCCATTGGTGCAGCAAAGATGGACGTCGAATGATTGCTCGTGCGCAACACCTTCCTGAGCCTCATAAATCTGCACCCAGATGGAACGAAGTACGTGTCTTCGTCGACGAGAACACGGTTATCTTGCGCACGCGCGGGGTACGAGCAACCGGCCTCCGTGGCGAATATCGAGTCGTTGGCAAAAGTCCTGCGCCGCCCAAGAAACAAGAGATCTACGTTCTTCGCAGCGACAAAGAAGTCTTTATTCGGATACCAAGAGATAGCCGTGCGATTAAAACTTTTGAAGCACTACTCAACGACAAGAGTTAGTCAATTGATTCAATAAATCGTTGAACTGCTGGACCAACTTGATCGAGTTCAATCAAGAAGGCGTCGTGACCGTGCGGCGAATCTACTTCGATGTACTCCGCTCGAATTCCGTTGGCCGCCACCATGTCACGAATTTGTAGTTGCTGATACTCCGGGTACAAAAAGTCACTCCAAATACCCATCGTGAGTACCGGAGAAGTAATGCGTGCAACTGCCGACTCGAGAGTATTTCGCCCACGAGCAATGTCATGTAAGTCCATGGCTTTACCAATTGTCATGTAACTGTTCGCATCAAAGCGACTTACTAACTTGTCACCGTGATATTCGAGGTAACGCTCGACCTCAAATTTTCCGTCGAGTGATTTTGACGATGAACTACCGCCCGTCATGTCACGACCAAAACGATCGGTAAAGACGTTGTCACTTCTGAACGTCACTTGAGCAACCATGCGCGCTGTGGACAGGCCTTCATGAGGCCCATCACCAGCTGCAGCCTCGTAATAATCGCCACCGCGCCATTTCGGATCATTAATAATCGCGCGACGACCAATGGATCCCCAGGCGATTTGTTGAGCAGACGCCTGCGTACAAGTGGCGATCGGAATGAGTGAACGCACCCGCTCCGGAAAAGTGACGGCCCATTCAAGAACTTGCATTCCGCCCATTGAGCCACCAATGACCGAATGCCAAACTGCGACGCCAAGATGATCAGCCAATCGAGCCTGCACTCGCACCATGTCGCGAATTGTGACAACTGGAAAACGTGATCCGTATGGTTTGCCGTCTTCGGGATGCAACGACGCAGGTCCAGTTGAACCTTGACACCCGCCAAGAACATTGGCGCACACTACGAACCACTTATTGGTATCGATTGCTCGCCCCGGACCAACTGCACTCTCCCACCATCCTGGGCCAACATGACCGTCTTCAGCCCGCCCCGCGGCATGGCTATCGCCTGTCCATGCATGACACAGCAAAATCGCATTTGACGCGTCCGAGTTCAGTTGGCCCCATGTTTCATACGCCGCCACAATTCCCGACATCACACTGCCGTTGTCAAGCGCGAGACGTCGGTCGGCTGGATAGGTGAAGAACTCTCGGCGACCAACGGGGTCGCCAACACGCCATGCGCCAGTCACCGGTAATGGTGTGCGTGATGCCATGATGAGCCCTTTCGTTCGCGTCGATAATTAGCACTAACGCTCATCATGGAAGTTTCGTTGCCAGCTATTGCTGACCACATCCCCTTTTAGGCCCGAAGGCCCAATCGGGAGGCACCTTGGGGCTTCCGCCCAGGTTGCCGGGTCTGATTGCTCAGACCACTCCTGATGAACATCGTCAGGCTACCCAATCTTTCACCGAGAGCCACGGCATTTACGGTTGGCGGTATTGCTTTTCATTAGCGATGTGTTCGGGGAGCCCAACCAAATCGTTGAAAGCATCAAAGGGCGCAATCTCGGCCAAGTGATCTCTTAAAGTTCCTGATTCGCTCAACTGTTGAGCGGCACGCGTCATTGCTTGGGTTGAAGCCAACAAGAGCGACAATGGCGAGACCACCAAACGAAAGCCAAGAGCCGCTAATTCTGCAGGAGTCAGCAAAGGTGTCTTGCCTTTTTCGACCATGTTCGCAACGAGAGTGATGTCGGGCAGGGCCTTGGCGATTGCCTCCATGTCAGCAGCGCTTTCTGGCGCTTCGACAAACAAAGCATCAACACCGGTATCGCGCGCCATCTTGGCGCGTTCGATGGCTTCATTCAATGACATTGCAGCACGAGCATCGGTGCGCGCCGTGACATGCAAGTGTTCGCGATGATCGCACGCCGCCCGCAGTTTCGCAAGCCAGTCTTCTCGATCGACAACTTGTTTTCCATCCATATGACCACATCTTTTGGGCCACACTTGATCTTCCAAAAAGAGCCCGGCAGCTCCGGCTTGTTCCCAGAGTTCGACAGTACGTCGCACCGTCATTGGATCGCCGTAACCAGTGTCAGCGTCCACAACCAAATTGAGATCTGGCACGGCGGAGCACACTCGCTGCGCAACTTCGGCCATTTCGGTTTGCGTGAGATAGCCAACATCAGGGCGACCGAGCAAGGTACCCGAAACTGCAAAGCCCGAAATAAATGCTGTGGAGAATCCGGCGTTTTGGACGATAAGTGCCGAGAGCGAATCCCAAACTCCGGGCATCAACACCGATTCGCCAGCAGTTAAACGACTTCTCAAATCAGCAGATCGCTGCGCACCGCTCATGTTGCTATTCCTAGTTCCTTCATGGCGTAAGCCTTGAGTCGTTTGTAATCAACTTTTCCGTTAGGAGCTCGGCCAATTGTGTCGATGACAACAATATGGCGTGGAGCTTTGTACGCAGCGAGTGACTTCTTCACATGTTCATTCAGTTCCGCCAAAGTCGGCACTTGATCATGTTCGGCTTCGACCACTCCGCAAATTGTTTCACCAAACCGCGTATCAGGAATGCCTACTGCAACGGCGTCACGAACACTTGAGTGACGCTTCAAAACTTCCTCAACTTCTTCGGGGAATACTTTCTCCCCACCCGTGTTGATGCACACCGAACCGCGTCCAAGCAACACTAAAGTTCCGTCGGCCAAAATTTCTGCCCAGTCTCCTGGCACCGACCATCGCTTACCTTCAAATGTGCGAAATGTCTGAGCCGATTTCGTTTCATCTTTGTAATAGCCCATGGGGATATTGCCACCAACGGCAACCAACCCTCGTTCACCACTGCCCGGTCCAACGCGGCGTCCATCTTCAGTGAATACTGCACACGTCGGACCAAGCGTGAATTTGGCAGTTTCGGTCGCAGTTCCAGCAGCGCTGATAGCACCGCCCATTCCAACAGCTTCTGATGAACCGAATGAATCGAACAAGATAACTTGCGGAATGTATTGCAAAAGCCCCTGCTTGTTTTCCTGACTCCACATCACACCCGACGAAGAAATCATGATCAGACTTGATAAGTCATACCGATGCGGATTTTCCGTGAGATTGTCCAACATCGGACCAGCAAATGCCTGACCAACGATGATCAATGTCTGAACCTTCCGGTGTTCTATTTCGCCTAAGAGTTCGCCAACATCGAACGTACGACTCGGCAGAGTGACGACGCAACCACCCATATTCATGGCCAGAAGACTTGAGAACTGTCCGGTTCCGTGCATTAATGGGCAAGCCGACAACAAGACATTTCCATAAACGCCAGGTTGCATACGGTCAATGATTTCTTCAATTGACGCAGCCGGCGGAACACCGAGAACTGCATTGCCTCCAAGTCCCAACACATGAAAGAGGTCGTACTGACGCCACATCACTCCCTTAGGCATGCCAGTTGTTCCGCCGGTGTACAAAAACATCAGATCGTTTTCGCTGCGACCCCATGGACCGCGCACTGTTTCAGTAATTCCGTTGCTCACCAATGATTCATAATCGGTCGCCCAGGCGGGAACAGCTTGTGTTCCATCGGCGACGCAATACCAACGCTTCACTTTGGGCAGGTTGCCACGGATTGATTCAACGAGTGGCACGAAGGCAGCATGGAATACGACAGCCTCGGCATCAGAATTGTCAAAGAGGTAGGTCACCTCTTCGGGCCCATAACGATAGTTGGTGTTCGCTGGAACAAACCCGCCTTTGAAGGCGGCGATATACGTTTCGAGGTACTCAGGACAGTTATAGAGGTATTCAGCAACTTTGCTTTGATGAGTTAACCCTGCAGCCAACATGTCTGCGGCCAAAGCATTAGTACGTGCATCAAACTGCCCCCACGTAATAATGCGGTCGCCTTGAATTTGGCACGGATGACTTGGGATACGCGCCGCAATACCCTCATACAAGTCGGCAAAGTTCCAGTTCGACATGATTCCCCCTCAAGATCAGAACTACGTATGTGCAACCGTATATCAGCAATCAGTGATTGTGCTCACTTAGGAAGGGACAGCACTCGTTCACCCAAGATATTGCGCATCACATTCGAAGTTCCGCCCATGATCGTGTAACCAGGAGCATAAGCAAATCCTTGTGACGTCTGATCCCACAACGTGGCTTCAGGCCCAAGCGTCTGCATCACAAATTGTGCGACATCCCATTCGTGTTCGGTGCAGAAACACTTTGTGGCTGCCGAGAACCCAGCAGGCGCTTGACGTAAAACTTCTCGAATCACCAGAATGCGACCGATGTGATACTTCATTTCGAGACGAGCAATTTCTTGGCGAACTCTCGGATCTGATGTATCGGCACGTTCGCGAGCGATGACATACAACGCATAATTTGAAACCAAACGATCAATGCCACCGCGCTCGTGCTCAAGTTGGCGCATCGTTTGTTTGAAAGCGTTTCCTTCAACTCCGACAAGGTTGATCACTGGCACGCGAACATCGGTGAAAAAAACTTCACAGAAATGACGATTGGTTGTCATGTCTTTGATCGGCCGAACTTCAATTCCGGGCGTGTTCATGGGCACAATAATTTCGCTGATACCTGCATGCGGCGGGCCGTCTGTTGATGTGCGACAGATGAGATAGCAATAGTCGGCAACTTCACCAAAGCTTGTCCAAATTTTCTGACCGTTAATCACCCAGTCGTCACCATCACGCACGGCTTGGGTTTTCAAAGATGCCAAGTCTGAACCGGCGTTGGGCTCGGACATACCAATGCACCATGTTGATTCACCAGTCAAAATTTGTGGGAGGAACTCGGCTTGCTGATCAGCGCGTCCATACGTGATCAATGTCGGACCCATCTGACGATCGGCAAACCACATTGAACCGATCGGCGCACCCGCCTTAATAAGTTCTTCACCAATAATCAATCGGTCAATGGCTGGACGACCGCCACCTCCGAATTCGCTAGGCCAAGTGAGCCCGATCCAACCCTTGGCTCCTAATTCGAGTGCGAACTCTTTTGACCAACCATTGATCCACGAATCATTAGCTCTGCCGTACGTCGCCACTGCATGGGCCGCCATTTCGCGGGCCTCGGTGCGCAGGGCTTCTTGCTCGGGTGTCCAGGTGAAATCCATCAGTCGTCCTTTGTCCTGCCCTATTTTGCCCTGTCGAAGTCCCCAATGCCCGATTTAGAGTCCAAAGACTCGTACCCATGGACCGACTTCAGTCACAAACCAGTGTCTCGTGGGTGACAAGATGAACCATGCTCAACATTCATCCGCGATCGATCAACTTTGATTGGGATGCATGCACTATTCGCCCGACGATTGCTCAGCGGATCACTGACATCCAATGGGAGCAGTTCATCAGTGACGGCTACTTCGTCATCGACGACCTTCTCACTCCCGAACAAGTCCATCAAATCACTATTGAAACCGATCTCGGATACAACGAAGCCAATGACTTCATGAAATTGCTCCCTGAAGAGCGAATGTTCATTGCTGAACGAGGTGCCATTGCGTTTGCTCCTCACTTAGCTCTCAAGTCATCCGTACTGCGAAATGCAGTCTTGAATTCACCAATCTCTGAAGTAGCCCGCGACATCATTGGGCCAGAGGCTCGGCTCTACCACGACCAAGCCGTCTATAAAGAGAACGAGAAACCGCGCCGTTTTCCATGGCATCAAGACAACGGCTACACCTTCGTGTCACCCGAGAACTATCTCACTGTGTGGATTGCCTTAACCGATGCAACCGTTGAAGCAGGCTGCCCTTGGGTTGCACCTGGACTACAACGCCACGGCACTTTGGTTCACAACTATGTTGAACCGCTTGGCTACGAAACATTCGAAGAGCCCCCGGTGACGCCGTTAGCGGCTCCAGTCAAAGCAGGGGGTGCAGTTGTCTTTAGCAGTCTCACTCCTCACCTGACCGGACCAAATACTTCACCTAGTGTGCGCAAGGCCTACATCGTGCAATACATCGGCAATGAAGCAACGCGTTTTGAGAACAACCAAGACTCAACAGGCACGCCAATGCAAGATGATCATCTCTATCCGATGATCACACAGTCAGGACAAAAGTGAATAACGCACCGCTCCAGTCTCACTATGAACTGTCAACTGAAACCATCAATGGTTTCAAGCAACGAGGTCATTGCGTTGTACGTAACCTTGCAAGCCACGAAGAAATAACTACCTACAAAAATGCCATTGATGAAGCGACCATGGAACGTCGCTGGGATAAACGACCAATTGAAGAACGAGATACCTACGGGAAAGCCTTCATTCAGTCAGCGGCACTCTGTCATCACAGTGACAAAGTAAAAGAATTTGTCTTTGCTCAACGCTTCGCTCGTGTTGCTGCCGAATTACTCGGAGTTGATGGCGTGCGTTTGTACCACGATCAAGCGCTCTACAAAGAGCCTGGCGGTGGATTCACTCCCTGGCACCAAGATCAGGTGTACTGGCCACTCAATACCGATCGCACGATCACGATGTGGATGCCAACGATCGACGTTCCATCTGAAATCGGTGGAGTCGTCTTCGCAAATGAATCATGGCGCGACGGAAACCTTGGTGAAGAAGTCATTGGTGACGCATCACAAGCGTTCTTCGACACCTTGATCGACGATCGTGGCTATTCACTCGAATCTCATGGACCATTCAGCGCAGGCGATGCAACATTCCACTTGGGTTGGACATTGCATAGTGCGCCAGCCAATAACACCGACGTCATGCGTTCGGTGATGACCATCATCTATTACGCCGATGGCACCACGATTGGCGAGACGAACCATCCCGCGCGTGATCTTGATTTAGCTCTTTGGCTCGGCAACGCCAAACCCGGATCGCCTGCCGACTCTTTGGCTAATCCCCTTTTGTGGCATCGTTCATGGAATGACTAATTCGCAACCGACCACTTCACGGTTGACCCAAGCTTCATTCCATCTGCTCGCCAAACCAACTGGCGCCATTTGCAACCTTGATTGCACCTACTGCTTTTTCTTGTCGAAGGATGCGCTGTACCCCGGCGACCGAATGC
>WLMQ01000003.1 GCA_009700145.1 Actinomycetota bacterium | reverse complement strand
CCCGGCTCCTGCGGCAGCACTCACAACAAGTCGCAATGTTGACATGGTGTCATTCACTGGTTCAACTGGTGTCGGCGTGCGCATTATGGAAGCCGGCGCCGCAACAATGAAGCGTCAATTGCTTGAACTTGGCGGCAAGGGTGCTGGCCTTGTTCTGCACGATGCCGACATCGCCAAAGCAGTTGGCGCGATTCAAAGCGTGTGGGCCTTTCACAGTGGACAAATCTGCACAGCGCCAACACGAGCCATTGTTCATCGCAGTCGTTACGACGAACTTGTTGCTGCTCTCGCCAACGTTGCTCCCAACTTGAAAGTTGGCGACCCAACTGCGATGGACACGTTGGTCGGTCCCGTTATTTCAGCGGCTCAACGCGGCCGCATCGAAAGTTATATCCAAGCCGGCGCTGATGAGGGCGCTGAAATCATCGTTGATGGTCGTCGCCCCTCACACATGGAACGCGGCTTCTACGTTGCACCAACGTTGATTGCCGGTTGCACGTCAACGATGACACCCGTACAAGAAGAAATCTTCGGACCAGTTGTCGTCGTTGTTCCGTTCGACGATGAAGAAGAAGGCGTTGCAATTGCCAACAACACCGAATTCGGCTTGTACGACTACGTGTTCTCACAAGACTCTGAGCGTGCTTACAAGATCGCTCGACAGCTGAGAAGCGGCAACGTTGGCATCAACTCCGCCCAACGAAATCATGAAGCACCATTTGGTGGTTTCAAGATGAGCGGTGTCGGCCGTGATGGTGGCGACTTCGGAATGCTTTGCTACACCGAAATGCAATCAATCATTTGGCCCGGCTAAAAACTGTTGGCGAGTCAATCATTGACACTTCTGTACAACGTTTGTTGCAAAGTCATCAATAAACGGCTTATAGGCCGCAGCCATGTCGGCAAGGCCAGCGTGATCGCCTGCCGATGGATTTCCAAGCGCCCATGGCATACACAGAGTTCCGGTCATGCCCATTTCTTCTTCGGCGCGCTTATACAAATCAGCAGTCGGCATCGCATATAAACCACAAATGATTTCGAAGTTGTCGTTTTCACGTCCGTACTCGCGCAGGTAACCCTTGAGCTTGGCGATGTGTACTTGTGCTTCCTCAACGGGGTACGCATTACCAATCCAACCATCACCAACTTTTGCTGCACGCTTGAGCGCTGCATCGGTATGCCCTCCGATGTAGATCGGAATTCTCGAAGGAGGCGATGGTTCCATCGTGATCGCCGGAATGTCGTAGTACTCGCCGTGGAACTCAACCCAACCACCACCCCACATGGCGCGCAGTGCCTCAACCATTTCAGTCAGTCGCTTACCGCGATTCGAGAAGTCTTGACCTTGTAGGTCAAATTCTTCCTTCATCCAGCCAGCACCAGCACCTAAAGCCACACGGCCATCTGACAAAACCGATGCAGTCGCAATTTCTTTAGCAAGTTGCAACAACGGACGATGTCCCGCCACATAGATATTGGTCGTGAAGTTCAATTGCTTCGTCACGCTGGTCATTGCGCCAATTAACACCCACGGGTCGGGCCAAGCAGTTTCTGGTTCCCAGATTGGTCGACCATCGGGATGTGGAGAATACGGATACTTCGACTGCAGATTCTTTGGGTACACCAGGTGATCGCTCACCATTAGCCCGTGATACCCGGCTTCATCGAGCAACTGAGCAATATGCACCAGTTGTTTCGTCTTCATAAATGCCGTTGCACACCAGAACTTCATCATCACCCTCCGTTTCTGACACTCTGTCAGATGATGAGTGAACTTGACGGCATGAGAGAAGCAATTGTTCGAGTCGACATCCGTGAAATAGCCACTGGCAAGATCGGCATCATCACTCTCAATCGTCCCGAATCGCGTAACGCCCTCAACGCCGAACTCTCGGCCGCTCTTCCTGCCGCCGTCTCGCAATGTGACCTTGAACCAAACATGCGCGCCATTGTTTTGACTGGCGCCGACCCAGCATTTTGTGCTGGATTCGATCTTCGCGATGTTTCGGGCGGTGAGAAAAAAGGTGAGAACCCGCATCCCGGATATTGGGGCGCTCTCCCACCGACGCAAGTTCCAATTGTTGGCGCAATCAATGGAGCAGCAATCACTGGCGGGTTCGAGATTGCGTTGGCCTGCGATTTCTTAATCGCCTCAGACAAGGCGCGCTTCGCCGACACTCATGCAAAAGTTGGCATGGTGCCAGGTTGGGGCCTCACCATAAAACTTCCACAGTTGATCGGTACTGGTCGCGCACGACGAATGAGTCTTACTGCAGAAATGATTGATGCGCACACCGCACTTGATTGGGGACTCGTGACCGAAGTTGTGGCACACGATTATCTATTGTCGCGGGCGTTAGAAATCGCGGAATCAATTGCCAATAACCATGCCGGAGCAGTCACTGCAATTCGTTCTCTCTACGACGAAGTCGCACGACTCGGAGACAGCGACGCTGCATACGCTCTAGAAAATCAACGCGCCCGCGAGTGGGCAAAGATTCGCTCTCAACAAGTACGAGGCAATTCGTAATGCGCGTCTATGCGGGCATGGATCCGCGTCTACCCATTCGCGATATTGCTGCGCATGCGCAACGTATTGAGCGGCTTGGCTACGACGGTCTACATATCGCCGAAACAATTCATGACCCGTTTTTGGCGTCAATGGCTGCGCTTCAGGCCACGACAACTTTGACTGTTCGCACTTCAGTCGCACTTGCCCTCGTGCGAAGCCCAATGGCAATTGCCTATTCGGCATGGGATTTAGCAGCGCTATCTAACGGACGCTTTCAACTTGGTCTCGGAACCCAAATTCGCCCACACATTGAACGGCGATTTGGTGCGAAGTTTGATGACCCGACTGGTCGCCTACGTGATCACATCGGAGCGGTTCGCGCATGCTGGCGCGCTTTCGATGGACTTGAGAAACTCGATTACCACAGCGAGCACTACACATTGAATTTGCTCACACCTAATTTCACACCCGACCCGCTGCCTGATCACATTGAGCGACCGAATATTTGGATGGGTGGAGTTAACAAAAAATTGGTTGAACTCGCTGGGCAAATTGCTGACGGCTTTGTCACGCATCCAACCAATAGTCATCCGCGGTATTTGCGCGAGTTATGCCGTCCTGGATTACAAGTTGGGGCCAATGCATCTGGTCGCGGTGTTTCAGAAATTGAACTTGTTGTCGGAACTCAATGGATACTTGGCGAAACTCAAGGTGACCTCGATGAACGACGAGAGCACAATCGGCGACTTTTGGCCTTCCTCTATTCAACACCTGCATACGAACGAACACTTGAATTGTTTGGCTGGAGTGAACTAGCACCGCAATTGCGGGCCCTCATCCGTGAACAACGATGGAATGATCTATCGACTCTCGTCACCGATGAAGTACTCGACACACTCGTACCACAAGCAACTTTTACACAATTACCTGATGTCGCAACACAGTGGTTCAACGATCTAGCCGACGGAATTCTCGTGGCTGCACCGCCTGACGAATCAAATGATCAATTACTTAAGACAGCAATTCACGAATTACGTAGTCGCTGAATCACATCTCGTGAAACGACTTCTTGACCTGAAAGCGCAACTGCTTCATCGCTTCCTTCAATAAGCCATCTTGTTGCAGTCGCAACATCATCAGGTTGATGGCCCGTCACCTCGCGGCCTTCACGCTGAGCACGCAACGCCATCACTTCAGTCGTCACGTGGCCAGGATTCAGACTGTATGCCCGCAATCCTTGCGATGAATACTCAGCGTGCACCACACCAGCAATTCGATGAGCGGCACCTTTGGCCATTGCGTAAGCAACTCCCCATCCACCTTCACCTGCCGGCTTTTTAGGCACGAGCGAAGCGGCACCCGAAGTGAGGTGTACGAACACTCCTTGCTGACTACCCAGCATTCCGGGAAGAAACGACTTCAACAAAATCATCGGAGCAATCGCGTCTCCTTCAATGACCTTGCGCAAATTCTCAATCGGAAGATCTTGCAACCAGTCATTCACGCCTGGCCCCTGATAGATCGCATTCGAAATCAGAGTGTCAACAACACCAAATTCTGCAAGCGCTGTTTGAGCCGCGCGAACCACACTCGATTCGTCAGTGAGATCCATCGCGATAGCAATTGCCCGCGCACCCAATGCTTGACAATTTTTGGCGACGTCAGCAACCGACCCTGATAATTCCACTCCCGCCAAAGGATCGTTCAGTGACGTCCCAGAGAACTTGGCACCACCATCAACTGAACGGGCGGTCAAAATCAACGAATGTCCTTGCTCGGCCAATGACAAGGCGATCGCCCGACCGATTCCGCGGCTCGCACCAGTCACCATGACGGTTCTTGGCACGGTCCTTGGCACAACTTGTGAGCGAGCGTCCGCTACTGAATTACTCATAATGAGCACTGTACGGTGGGCTCATGACTGAATCGCTCATTCGCTTTGACGAAAAGGTCGCCATCGTGACTGGATCAGGTCGCGGACTCGGACGAGAACATGCACTTTTCCTTGCATCACGTGGCGCCAAACTTGTTGTCAACGACTCGTCAGCCGAACATGCCACCACCACTGCCAACGACATCGTGCGCGCCGGCGGTATCGCGATCGCTAACACCCACTCTGTTGCTGATCCCGAAGCGGCACAAGACATTATTCAGACTGCGCTCAGCGAATTTGGTGCCTTGCATATCGTTCTGAACAACGCTGGTCGGGGCGGACCAACCGGGACCATTGAACAAACGACCGATCATCAAGTAGCGACCATCATTTCAACCCATCTAGTCGGTTCGTACAACATGTCACGGGCTGCTTGGTCCCATTTTCGCCAGCAACAATATGGTCGTATTTTGATGACCTCGTCGAGTGCCGCAATCGGCTCGCTTGGTATGCCGGCATATTCGATGGCCAAGGCTGGCTTAATCGGCTTGGCCAGATCGCTCGCTCTTGAAGGCGCCCCCGATGGCATCAAGGTCAATGTGCTGATGCCCATCGGCTACACCCGATCAGCCGCCCTCAATCCCAACGAAGACACTCGCAAGTGGATGGAAGACAACTTCGCTCCCCAGATGTGTTCCCCCGCGGCAGCCTGGCTTGTCCACGACGACGTTCCCTGTTCTGGACAGATATTTACGACCGGTGCCGGTCGGACTGCCATGATTTCGACGACTGGAATTCCAGGATGGTCAGGTGGACCAGACGCAACCCTCGAGGGGCTTCGCGATCACTGGTCTGAAGTCACCGATGCTGAGGGGTCAATCGCCATGACCTACAGCCGCGACGACTTGAGGTTCTACTCCGGTCCAGCCAAGTGGCGGGATTAACTGCGGTCGCGGCACATCTCAACTGTGACTTCTAGATCGTGAGCGCAGTTAGGTGGGATTGGGTCGGTTTCTGACAGACTGTCAGAAACCAGCAGACGCTCGTCGCCTGCCTCTTTGCCACGGGGATCATCGCTTTCATGCATATTGGGGACACGCCAGAAGAAGCCGCTTTTCGAGCCGAGGCCCACGCTTGGCTCAAGACGCATGCCCACCGACGCGATTCGCATGAAGGTAAATCTGCCGATCACACTCGCGACCTCGCTGGCCACATGCAAGAGTGCCGCGATTGGCAGCGCGTGTTGTATGACAACAACTGGGCCGGAATCACCTGGCCCAAGCAGTACGGCGGTCGAGGCGCAAGTGCCATTCAGTCAGCCATATTCGCCGAAGAAATGTCGCAGTTTGATGTCGCAACCGGTGCCTTTGCAGTTTCGATTGGCATGGTCGGTCCAACGCTCATCGCCCACGGAACCCCCAAACAACAACAACATCACCTCGCCCCCATCTTGAAGGGCGAAGAAGTCTGGTGCCAGCTTTTCAGCGAACCTGGTTCGGGCAGCGACCTTGCGTCACTCGGAACTCGCGCCGCGCGCGACGGCGATGACTGGATTATCAACGGACAGAAGGTGTGGACCAGCTTTGGCCAGTTTGCCGATTATGCAATTTTGCTCGCACGCACCGATGTTGAATTGTCCAAGCATGCTGGCATCACCTACTTCATTTTGGACATGAAGTCACCAGGTATTGATGTTCGCCCCATCACCCAGATCACTGGCGTGCAGCACTTCAATGAAACCTTCCTCACTGATGTACGTATTCCACACACGAACATCATCGGTGAAATCAATGGTGGTTGGAAGGGCGCACAGACCACGTTGATGAATGAACGCAGCCATATCGGTTCAGGCGGAACGTGGTCAGTTGATCAATTGATTCAAATTGCGCAACAACGCGGACTATCTGGCGATCTCAATATTCGTCAAGGACTCGCTCAAGCACATGCTCGCGCCGAGACACTGCGCTACATGGGTTTCCGCATGCGCACAGCGATGAGTCAAATGCGCATGCCCGGACCCGAGGCCCTCACGCTCAAATTGGCGTACGCCAATCATTGGCGCCTCACTGCCGAACTTGCCACCGCAATTCTTGGAGCCAGCGCAATGCTTTGGGCCGATGACGCCCCCGAAGACAACCAATGGGGTCAACATCTACTCAGTCAATTTGCCATTCGTATCGGTGGCGGCACCGACGAAATTCAACACAACATCATTGCCGAGCGGGGTCTTGGCTTACCTCGCGAACCTCAACTTGATAAAGACATGCCGTGGCGTTTGTCGAACAAAGTTGGATGAAAGAGAATCAACATGAGTAACACAACTTCTGACATCATCGTTGACGCAACTCCCGAAGCTAAGGCTGCATTCTTTAGCGAACTACAAACCTATGTTGGTCTTGAAATCGGCGCGCCAACTCCAGCACCTGATGAAATCAACGCCCCAATGATTCGGCATCTCGTCGAGGCTGTTGGCGACAAAAACCCTGTTTATACAAATGTCGATGTAGCAAACAAATCAATTCACGGTGGCATCGTTGCGCCTCCCACGATGTTGCAAGCGTGGGTCATGAACGGCATTGACGGACCAACACGCTCTGGCGACGGGCCGTACGAAAAAATGAATCAACTGTTGTTCTCGCGTGGTTTCACCAGCGTTGTTGGCACTAACAGCGAGCAGACTTATGTCCGTTACCTTCGCCCCGGAGATCAACTCACGATGCGCACGGTGATTGATTCAATTAGTGATGAAAAAACTACGGGCCTTGGAACCGGGCATTTCGTCAGCACCCGCCAGGATTACTACGACGCACAAAATGAACTCGTCGGTTCAATGCTTTTTCGCATTTTCCGTTTTCAACCTAAAGCCAAAGCTCCAGCCACCAAAGCCAAAGCGCTGCGTCCACGCCCCGCAACAACCCACGACAACCAGTGGTATTTTGATGGGGTTAACGACGGCATCTTATATGCGCAAGCCTGTGCAGATTGCGGAGAAGTGCGCTTTCCTACCGGCCCAATGTGCCCTACATGTCATTCATTGAAATGGGACAAAGTTGAGATGCCGCTAACGGGCACCATTCACAGTTTTGTGATTGCGCATTATCCGCAGGTTCCCAGTTTTGATTATCCGCTTCCCGTTTTACTCGTTGATATTGATCCATCGGTCTCTCATGCAGGCAAACCTGGCAACAACAAGGTGCGCATGATCATGAACTCTGCCGATACCGATCTTGATGCTCTCGTTGTTGGTGCACGAGTTCGAATCGAGATTCGTGCGACCGACCCCGATATGAAACTTCCTTTCGCCATTCTCGATTCGACTAGCAACACCGGAGCAGCCTCATGAATTTCGATCTTTCCGAAGAACAACAAGTCATTAAAGATCTTGCTCTCCAGATTTTCGAAGGGCAGTCGACTGTTGAACGAGTCAAGGTTGCCGAAAAAGGTGACGGCTTCGATCGCGACATGTGGCAACAACTCGCCAACAGCGGAATTCAGGCCTTGTGCGTCCCCGAAGAGTTTGGTGGAAGCGGTTTTGGCGGGGTTGAACTATCTCTCGCACTCATGGGGCAAGGTCGCTATGTCGCCCCTGTCCCCCTATGGACAACGGGAGTCAGTGCACTTGCAATAACCGACTTTGGTTCCCCCGAACAGCAGCGCAAACTCCTGCCAGGTATCGCAAGTGGTGAAACCGTTATCACGATCGCGCTTGCCGAATCGGGCGCAAATGATGTCATGCGACCCACGGTTATTGCCACCGTTAATGGCGACTCGGTGAAGTTGCAGGGATACAAGCCAGCAGTGCCGTTTGCACAACACGCAGACTTCGTCTTGGTGCCCATCACTTTTGCCGGCAACTCAAGCAATGACGTCGGCGTAGCCATTGTCGATCTTTCATCAAGCGGTGTTTCACAGACCGAAGTGAAGACAACGAATCACGAACCGCAAGCCCACATTTTATTTGACTGCACAATTGCTCTGAACGATATTCTCGGTCACGGAACCGACATTGATAATCGTGAAGCATTACGTTCGGTTTTTGAGCATTCACTCACTGCTCTCGCGGCAATTCAAGTTGGTGTCGCCGAAGGTTCACTCGCTTATGTTTCGACTCACCTGTCATCACGCCGTCAATTCGGAAAACCCCTTGCTGCTTTCCAGGCAACAACCCAACGTGCAGCCGACGGTTACATCACAACCGAAGCAATGCGCGTCACCGCGCTCAACGCCGCATGGCGACTCGCCGAGGGCTTTGATGCCCGCCGCGATGTCGCGGTTGCTGCGTATTGGGCCAGCGAAGGAGCCCAGCAAGTCGTCACCGCTGCACAACATCTTCACGGCGGAATCGGCGCAGATGTTGATTACCCCGTACACCGCTATTTCTTGTGGGGCATTCAATTAGCCAGTGTTCTTGGATCAGCGAGTTCGCACCTCGCCCGACTCGGCAATTTGATTGCCCGTACGTGAAACGGACGTGACATGACGACTCTTCCCGACACTCGATCATTCGCCACCGTCGCCATTGGAGACGAATTAACGCCTCTCGACCTACCAATTACTCGAACGCTGATTGTTTCAACGGCAATCGCTACACGCGACTATCAAGTTGTGCACCACGATCCATCGATTGCAGCCGAGCGTGGTTCACAAGACATCATCATGAATATCCTCACGTCAAACGCATTCGTCGGGCGTTTTGTGACCGACTGGACTGGGCCCAACTCATTTATTCGTTCGGTCAAAGTTCGATTGGGCGCCCCCAACTACCCCGGTGACACCATGGTGATCACTGGTTCAGTTACTGCAAAAGATGATGTCAACAAAGTCGTCACCGTTGCGGTGAAAGGTTCAAACTCAATGGGTGACCACATGAATGCAACTGTTGAGGTGATTTTGCCATGAGCGTCAATCGTCCGGGCAATCAACTCGGAGGCAAAGCCTCCATCGTAGGAATCGGAGCCACAGAGTTTTCCAAAGACTCTGGTCGAAGCGAAATGAGTTTGGCGAGCGAAGCCGTTGCGGCCGCAATCGCCGATGCCGGTCTGAAGCCATCAGACATTGATGGCATGGTCACATATTCGACCGACAACAATCCTGATGTTGAAATAGCACGTCACGTTGGCATCGGCAGTTTGCGTCATTTCAGTCGCGTGCATTACGGCGGCGGTGCCGCGTGTGGCACCATTGTGATGGCCGCGATGGCCGTCGCAACCGGAGTCGCCGATGCAGTTGTTTGCTATCGCGCCTTCAACGAGCGAAGTGGCCGAAGATTTGGTGCCGGAGTTCAAGACCTCCCGAATGCTGCAACCGCCGAACGAGCACAGTTCTCGTGGACCACTCCTGCGGGTCAACTCACTCCCGCGAGTTGGGTAGCCATGGTCGCGCGTCGATACATGCATCTTTATGGCGCAACTTCTGCCGATTTTGGTCGCGTTGCCGTCGCCGGTCGACGACACGCAGCCAACAACCCTGCTGCGTGGTTTTACAACGACCCCATCACTCTCGAAGATCACCAAGCCAGCCGTTGGATCGTTGATCCATTGCACTTACTTGACTGCTGTCAAGAAAGCGACGGCGGGCAAGCCCTCGTCGTGACAAGCGCCGAACGCGCTCGTGATTTGCCAAATACTCCCGCATTAATCGTTGCTGGTGCTCAAGGTGCCGGCGTCGATCAATGGACAATGACTTCGTTCTTCCGTGACGACATTGCCCAACTTCCTGAAATGAAAGTTGTCGCCGACGAACTATGGACATCTTCGGGTCTGACTCCTGCTGATATCCAGACAGCAATCTTGTACGACCACTTCACGCCATACGTACTGATGCAACTGGAAGAGTTTGGCTTTTGTGGCCGCGGCGAGGCCAAAGATTTCATCAAGGATGGCGCACTTGAAATTGGTGGACGACTTCCCATTAACACCCATGGTGGCCAACTTGGTGAGGCGTACATCCATGGCATGAATGGCATTGCCGAAGCAGTTCGACAAGTCCGTGGCACAAGTGTCAATCAGGTAGATAAGGTTGAAAATGTTCTCGTGACTGCTGGCACGGGTGTGCCCACAAGCGGGCTAATTCTGGGGGTAGACCGATGAGCCAAGAAACCAATTCAGATTTGAGTTTCGACTCACTTGATGTCATTTCAAATGATGCCTACCGCAATGGTCCGCCTCACGAACTACTCACTCGTCTTCGCAATGAAGCGCCGATTGCGCGCCATCGTGGAATTGAACAGGGTTACCCCGAATGGTTTTGGGCAATCACTCGCCATGCCGACGTTGTTGAAATCAGTCGTAAGTTCCAGACATATTCGTCTGGTGCCAAGGGATCGTTGATGAATCAAGATCGACCCGATCTTGACCTCGCCCGCTTGATGATTGATCTCGATCCTCCCGAGCACACTCGCCTGAAGAGTTTGGTCAACCGTGGTTTCACTCCCAAAGCAATGCGCATGCTCGAAGAGCACTTCCGCGAAGTAGCAATTCAACTCATCGACGAAGCCTTACAAGAGAAAAATCTTGATTTCGTTGACAAGGTGTCAGCCGAGCTCCCCCTCATTGCGATCGCCGAACTTGTGGGCATCCCTGTCGAGGATCGTCGCAAGGTTTTCCATTGGTCAAACACCATGATCGGCACCACCGATCCCGATTTTGCCGGTTCGCCAGAAGACGCCCAAATTGCGGCCGCCGAGTTGTACATGTACTCCAACGAACTTGCGGCTCAGCGCAAGCTTGAACCTAAAGACGACATCATCACGACGCTGATTAGCGAACACGATGGTGACGTTCTCACCGAACACGAATTCGACCTCTTCATGTTGCTGCTCGCTGTTGCTGGCAACGAGACCACCCGTAACGGAATCAGTCACGGTGTTCTCGCCATGATTGAAAACCCTGACCAGTGGAACCTGTTGAAGAACGATCCAAGTTT
Organism: Actinomycetota bacterium; assembly: GCA_009700145.1. Lineage (GTDB taxonomy): Bacteria > Actinomycetota > Acidimicrobiia > Acidimicrobiales > Ilumatobacteraceae > Casp-actino8. The sequence goes on along the minus strand of WLMQ01000003.1, from coordinate 26,661 downwards.
GGTGACAACAACTGTTGAAGAAATTCTTCGTTGGGGAACTCCGGTCAACAACTTCCGCCGTACTGCGGTGTGCGATGTTGAACTCCACGGTGTGCAGATCAAAGAAGGCGATGCAGTCGCCATGCTCTACCCATCGGCCAACCGTGACGATTCTGTTTTCACGGATCCTTTCAAGTTCGATATCACGCGCAATCCCAACCCCCACGTCACCTTTGGTGGTGGCGGTCCACACTTCTGCCTCGGTGCAAACTTGGCACGACTTGAAATGCGTATCTTGTTTGAAGAAATGGCCAAGCGCATCGATTCCATCGAGCTCACTGGCGAAGTTCGCAAGTTGCGTTCAAGTTTCATTCACGGCATTAAAACTCTCCCAGTTCAACTTCAAGCTCGCTAAAAACCTTCATTAATTTCCATTTCAAGGAGTCACGTCATGGCCAATCCCGTCATCATCGAAGCTGGTCGTTCAGCAATTGGTAAGCGCAATGGCGCCTTTGCCGATCTACATGCCGTCAAATTGCTCGGAGCCGTTCAAAACGGAGTGTTGCACCGTGCTGGCCTTGACCCAATTTCACTCGGCCAAATCATCGGTGGCTGTGTGACCCAAGCCGGCGAACAAGCCAGCAACGTGTCACGTACCGCGTGGCTCAATGAAGGGCTCCCCTGGCAAGTTGCCGCGACAACAATCGATTGTCAGTGCGGTTCAAGCCAGCAAGCCAACCACATGATTCACAATATGATTCATGCTGGTGTCATCGACTCTGGTATGGCATGCGGCGTTGAGCACATGAGCAAAGTGTGGTTGGGTGCCAACGTGCCACGACTCGGTGAAGGTGCTGATGTCACTTTTGTGAATGGCAGTTCAAAGCCTGGTGATTTCTCACTTGATATGCCCGACCAATTCGGTGCAGCCGAACGAATTGCCGATCGCCGTGGAATTACCCGCGAAGATGTCGATTACCTCGGTCTCATTTCGCAACAAAAAGCTATCCGCGCCACCGAAGAAGGTCGCTTTGAGCGAGAGATCATTCCGATCGAAGTAACCGATTCTGAAGGCAACACAACCGTTGTCTCTCGCGACGGCGGACTCCGTGAAACAACCGCCGAAAAGTTGGCCAGCTTGAATCCCGTGATGCCTGGCGGACGCCATACGGCAGGAAACAGCAGTCAAATCAGCGATGGTGCTGCTGCCGTCCTGTGGATGGACGCCGATCGCGCCAAGGGCGAAGGCCTCAAAGCCCGCGCTCGTATTGTTTCGCAGTGCCTCGTTGGTGCTGAACCGTTTTACCACCTTGATGGCCCAGTTCAATCAACTGAAAAAGTTCTCAAAGACGCTGGTATGACGATGAAAGATATTGACATCGTTGAAATCAACGAGGCATTCGCCAGCGTGGTTCTCAGTTGGGCACAAGTTCACGGCGTCAGCCGCGATGACTTGATGAGCAAGGTCAATGTGAACGGTGGAGCTATTGCTCTTGGCCACCCGGTTGGTTCAACTGGCAGCCGTTTGATCACCACTGCTCTACATGAGCTTGAGCGCTCCGACAAAGAGTTCGCATTGATCACCATGTGTTGCGGTGGGGCTGTTTCAACAGCCACCATCATTCAGCGCATCAGCTGAAACACATTTATCGAGTTGAGCGCACGAGTCCTAAACCAGCGGTTGCTACCAATTCGCGCTGAATCTCATTCACGCCACCACCAAATGTGTTGATCTGTGCGGCCCGAGCGGCACGTTCAACTTCACCATGGATGACTGCGCCTTCAGATCCTTCTCGTAGGTGCGATACCGGGCCAAGAATTCCCTGAAGAGTTCGATAAACCTCGACAGCCTTTTCAGTGCCGAAGACTTTGACGCCAGATGCTTCGGCCGGTCCGAGCGTGTTATCCGAAACTGCTTTGGCCAACTTCCAGGTCATCAATCGAATCGCATCAAGAAGTGCATGGCTCTTTGCCAGATCGGCTTGCACCCACGGAACATCAATCATCTTTTGATCGTTGCCGGTTCCGCTTGGAGTGACGCGACACCACGTAGTGACATCGTCTAACAGACGTTCGGTCAAACCCGACAGTGCCGCCAATCCAACGCGCTCGTGATTGAGTTGCATCGTGATGAGCTTCCAACCACCGTTGATCTCTCCGATCACGTTTTCTTTCGGAACGCGTACATCGGTGTAATAAGTCGCTGTCGTCATCACTCCACCGACAGTCACAATGGGAGTCCATTCAAAGCCCGGCGTCTTGGTCGGAACAATGATCAACGTGATGCCTTGGTGCTTGGGTGCTTCGGTGTCGGTACGGCATGCCAACCAGACATAGTCAGATTGGTTAGCGCCCGATGTGTACACCTTGTTGCCATTGATGACCCACTCATCACCATCAAGTACCGCCGAGCACTTCAGACTCGCAAGGTCGGTTCCGGCTTCTGGTTCGGTATAACCAATGGCGAAGTTAATTTCACCTTGAAGAATTCCGGTGAGGTACTGATCTTTTTGCGCTTGGGTTCCATGGGCCATGATGGCCGGACCAACCGTGTTCACCGTGACGAACGGGAACGGCGCGTGGGCCCGCTGAATTTCGTCGAACATGATGAACTGATCGGTTGCCGGTCGTCCCTGGCCACCGAATTCTTTGGGCCATCCGAGTCCGAGCCAACCGTCGGCGCCAAGTTTGCGCACGAGCTCACGAAACAACGGCCTTCCTTCGCCTGATTCACCCAACTCTGCTCGTACTTCAGGAGTCAACATCGCCGCAAAATATTCACGGAGTTCTTTGCGTAGTGCCTGCTGTTCGGGAGTTTCGGCGAGATACATGGATTCACCTTACCCCCCATCTGACGGAGTGTCAGAAACTCTGCGCCAGGAAATTTTGCCAATTAATGACCGAAACTTCCGCTAGACAGAGGGCGTGCAGATGCTCTTTCCGCGACCCCAAGAAATTTCGGTCGCAGCGGCCTACGACGGCACTCACCGCACTCGTCGTCACGACCGACCGTGGGTGGTCCTCTCGATGATCAGCACAGCCGACGGTGCCACTGCAATCGACGGCAACTCGGCAAAGTTGGGCGGACCAACCGACCGCGAAGTCTTCCTACATCTTCATCGCTCGGCTGACTGTGTTCTCGTTGGCGCCGAAACCGTACGCAAAGATACATACTCGCCGTTGCCGAAACACCAACAACTCGTGGTGTTATCGACAACTGGCGATCTTGGGTCGAATACGCAGACTCTTTTGGCCGCTGGCAATACGCGCGTCGTAGAAGGCGAGGTGGAGACAATCGTGCTCGACCTTCCCGGATCAATCTGTGTACTTGAGGGTGGCCCAAGTTTGAATAATCAAATGTTGCGGGCCAATTTGATTGACGAAATTTGTCTCACGATCGCACCGATGTTTATCGGCGGAACGACGCCACGCATTTTCGAAGGCGAATGGTTCAACCACGAATCATGGACTCTCGCACACGTATGCCAAGACTCGGGTTTTGTTTTCTTGCGCTACTTACGATCTGAACTTGGCAACTGAGCCATTTTCGGAAGCGAATTCACTGGTGGTCGCTCACCGATATTGAGTTGCAAGGGACCAAGTTCTTTGCGATGCAACATCGGCACGTCTTCAGCAAATGCCGGCGGATTTGGAGTGCGCAATAACAGAGTTGCCGCGACTTCTGCAGCTTGGATAGCCAGAGTTTCTAATTTATGATGGCGATGTAATCGCACACCAAGATCAACCTGGCCAAGACTTTGAATGCCAAACTTTTCGGCCATATCGATCAACATGCCAATTTCAACGCCCCAACCGGTTGCGAAAGGAATTGCCTCAAGCATGCTTCGTCGACCAGCAAATTCACCAGCGAGCGGCTGTTGCAAATCGGCAATTTCTGGAAAGTACATCGACAACAATGGCCGTGCGACGAGTTCAGTCGTTCGTCCACCACCGCCCAAGTGAGACGGACGTTCGTAATTTGCTTTGACCAGTCCGAGTTCATCGTCGATGAGCAATGGAGTCACTAGCCGAACAATCCAATCGGTGGTGAAACTCGTGATATCGCCGTCAATCCAAACAACGATGTCACCAGCACTCGCCAACAAGCTCGCCCACAGTGCGTTTCCTTTTCCGCGCGCGGCTCCGTGAAAGAAATGCACAAAATCAACTGGTACTACTGTTGCTCCAGCCTCTGCGGCAATTTCATCAGTACCATCGGTCGAGTCATCGTCAAGCACAATCAATTCATCAACCAATGTGCCAACGAGAGTCGGTTCAATCATCCGAACGAGGTCGCCGACTGTCTGAGCTTCGTTACGGCACGGAATACAGACCGAGATCGTGCGATCGCCTTTCAGGCTCAAAGCGTAAGCAAGGTCCCATCCAGTTGGATCAAATGTCTTGACTGCGCTCATGTCAACTCCATCCCGTAGCCTGCGGAACATGTTCTTGTACGGCGTGGTGAACGCTTCACCTGACTCATTAAACCTCGATTCAATCGCAACTGATGCCACTTCTGCCAAACGGAGAGGTGAATATCTCCTGAATCACGGGTGCGACGGTATCGATCTGGGCGGACAAGGTTCAACTGATAACGCCTCAGTGATCCCCTGGCAAGAAGAATGGGACCGCCTCAAAGAGATCGTCGAAACCTTGGCGCAGTTCAATGTGCCCCTCAGTATTGATTCGTGGAAACCCCAGGTCACGCGTCTTGCTCTTGAACATGGGGCAACAGTCATCAACGCTGCTGACGGAATGCAAAACGATGAGATGTGGCAAGTTGCCGCCGATTTTCAGGCACCCATTGTGCTGCCATTTTTATCGGGACCAAATCCGCGCGAAATGGAACTCGTGAAGGCCGACCCCATTCAGGTCATGCTTGACTTCTTTACTGAACAGCTCAAAGTTGCCGACCGCTTTGGATTGCGACATCTCTGCATCCTTGATCCGGGCACTGGCTTTGCTCCTTCGAATTGGCCGTGGGACGAGCGCTACATCTATCAAAAGCGCGTGTACTCGAACCTTGATCGCTTACGAATCTTCAATCTGCCGCTCTACATCGCATTGCCCTGGAAAGAAACTGCACAACACGATGAACTACTCGAGATCGTTTTGCGCCAACAACCCGAGTTCGGTCGTGGTCACTACCCCGAGAAAATTCGTCGGGTTGAACGGCAACTTGGCTTATAGAGAAGATGTGAGATGTGCGAGTGCGCCGCGCGGGTGCACTGCATCAGGAGGAAGTGTTGCATCCCAATTCTTTGGGCATCTTTCAGGGGCAACTTCTTGCAGTGGCGCCAAGACAAAACGCCTTTCGGCATATCTCGGATGCGGCACGGTTAACTCGCCGCCAGCGATTGACACAGCATCATAAAAAAGCAAATCTAAATCGAGCGTGCGTGGACCCCAATGAATCTCCCGCACCCTTCCTGCTTCGGCTTCAATGCGATGTAACCATCGCATGAGCGCATACGGATCAAGTTCGGTTTCCAGCGCCACAACCATGTTGAGATACGCCCCTTGATTTTCTGGGCCACCAACTGGGTCTGTCTCAAAAACCTGAGATTGTTTCAGCACATGGACACCAAATTGTTCAATGGCATCATTCAACGATTGAACTCGGTCTCCTAAATTACTTCCTAGAGCAATAATCGCTTCGTGCACGTTTTACTCGTTGGTTCGAAGCGCGGCGCGATGAATTCGTACTGCTGTCGACTGAACATCTTCAGGAACCGGTGGTCGAAGTTTGGTCAAAGTCAGGTCAACTGCCAAAACATGCGGAAATGACAACACGACATCGGCCATACGTTGAGCCAATCGTTCAAGCAATTGATCAGAAGTTGATCGAGCAATCTCGGCAAGTTGCATACATACTTCGCCATAGTGGACCGTCTGGGTGAGATCATCGCTTGATCCGGCATCGTGCAGATCTACATGAATATCCACATCAATTTGCAGCGGTTGGGCTGACAGGCGTTCGTGGTCGAGTACCCCGATGACGCTGACGACCCGAAGTTCGTTAATAAGAATGTGATCAATCACAGGTGCCACGGTACCGTTATGGCATGTCGAGTAACACCGCCGTAGACACCGGAACTTTTAGCCCCCAGCGGGTTGTCGCTGACTTGCGTGAATTGGCATCCCGCACAGGAGGCCCAGAAGGCTCACGACGCCTCTGCTGGACCCCTGAATGGGTGAATGCTCGCAACCTGTTGCGTGAAGAACTGAGTGGCTTGCCCGTTGAGGTTGACGTGGACGAAGCCGGCAACCTCTGGGCCTACCTTCGTGGAATTTCGAAAGACACCCTGGTTGTTGGTAGTCACCTTGACAGCGTCCCCAAAGGCGGATGGCTTGACGGTGCCCTGGGTGTATTTGCCGGTCTTGAACTATTGCGCTCACTCGCCGCTCAAGGCACTCCTGCGGTCACGGTCGCTCTTGTTGATTGGGCCGACGAGGAAGGCGCTCGGTTTAGTCGTTCGCTCTTTGGTTCAGCAGCAGTCATGGGCACAGTTGACGTTGACATCATGCGCGGACTCTCCGACAAAGAGGGCAACAAACTGATCGACATCTTGCCGCAACACGGCGTTGATATCGACAATCTGGATGGAGCCCAAACTCGCGTTGCCGATACCAAGGCATATGTTGAAGTTCACATTGAACAAGGCCCGATTCTTGAATCAATGAACTTAGGAATTTGCACGGTCACCGGGACCAAAGGCATTGAACGCGAGCGACTCATTTTCAAAGGTCAAGCTGCGCACGCCGGAACGATGCCGATGCCAATGCGCCGCGACAGTTTTCGTGCTGCTGCTCGATTGGCTTTAGCAGTGGCCGATATCGGGGAGAGTCACGACGGTGTCACAACTGTTGGAGCAGTGGCCTGCAAACCCGGCGTCGTCACTGCAGTTGCTGGCGAAACCACAATCACTCTTGATATGCGCCACATTGATACCGCCGAATTGGCAGCGATGTATAGCGAAAGCATTGCGGCTGCTCATGCCGCCGCCGAGGCCGAAGGATGCACTGTCGAATTTGAACACATCTTCCGCATTCCCCCAATGCCGTTCCACCCCGCGCTCCTCGAGGCAGCGCGTCTGAGTGTTCGCGAGGTTGAAGGCCATGATGTGGAGTTACCCAGTGGCGCACTTCACGATGCCAGCGAAATGGCCCGCAGTATTCCGACCGTCATGATTTTCTCATCATCAATTGCTGGCCTCAGCCACACCAAAGAAGAAGACACTTCCGATGAACATTTGTATATGGCAGTTGATGCTTTCAACCGCACCTGTCGTCGGGCAATTCAATTGATGGTCGACGGAAAGCTATAAGTCCACTTTCAGCGTGTTGATGTCAGTTTTCTTCTTTGGCGACCGGATACAACATCTTCACCAAAATGAACGCCAATATCCCACCGATCAATTGAGCAATCAAGAACCCCGGAATCGACGAGGGTTTGATACCTGCAAAGGTGTCCGACATTGAGCGGGCAAAGTCGACAGCAGGATTTGCAAAACTGGTGGATGAGGTAAACCAATACGCCCCCCCAATCCAAACACCAACCGCGTAAGGCACTGCAGAGGCACGACCAGAGCGCACGATGCAAAAGATCACCACAACAAGTCCGATCGTGGCGATGATCTCAGAAAACCACAAAGCCCCTGACGACCGATCCTTCGTTGACCAATTCACCGCATCCAGTTCAAACATGACATTCGCAATCATTGCGCCCACGCATCCACCGACGATCTGCACTATCGAGTACAACGCCAATTCGCGATTAGTGAGTCCACCAAATAATCGAGCGACTAACGAAACGACCGGATTGAAGTGCGCTCCCGAGACCGGCCCCAACGCCAAGATCAGCGCAATCAGCCCTCCTGCTGTTGCCGCAGCATTTTCAAGTAATTGCAAACCGACATCGTTCGGTGAAAGTCGTTGCGCCATGATGCCCGAACCGACCACAACAGCCACCAAGAAAGCAGTACCAAGCCCTTCGGCTAAGAGTCGAGCGCCGAGGGATGCTTGAGATTGATCAGTCACATAGACATTCTGCCAAGTTTGCACCCGTAGTTGAGCGAACACCAAACGAACTCGTTCGTTACGAGTACGCCAAATGTGTTCAGGCCGGGGCAATAGTCGTCGTGAGGTTTGGATCGACCGGCAGAGTGGTCGTTGTGGTTGTCGTTGGCACGACCGGAGGTTCACCTTCAGCTTCAATATCATTTCCATATACCCACACCGGAGTCTTCTTGGGCAACAACCCCGATGCCCAAATCATGTCCATTGCTTGAGTGCTCACCCGCACACAACCGTGCGAAGCCGGATAATTAGGAATTTTCATCGAACCATGAATCGCAATACCGCCGTTGAAATACTTCGGCCGATAGATCTGCCCAAGATCTCCGTCCCACCAGCCGTCGGCCTTTTCACGATTGATTTTGTAATGCCCAGATGGAGTCAATGAACGTCCCGTTTCCCAGGTCACTAAATCATTTTGATTCATTTCAAGAAAGTATTGGCCGCTACCCGTTGAAATATTCAACGCCCACAAAAGCTTTCCCGAGTTCATGATGAATAAAACTTGCTTGTCTTTATCAACTTCAACCGAAGTACCTGGTTCGTTTGATTGACCGACTGCGCGAATAGTTGCAAGTGTTAATGCATCGGCCGTTGCCTGATCGACGCTGGCAGTTGCCTCGAGTCCGACATTTTTTTGAAAGGCCATCACCGCTTGTTTGGTCGTTCCCCCAAAGTCACCATCAACGAGCATCAACCAAAATCCGAGTTCAAGCAATCGTTCTTGGATACGAGCAGTTTCTAAACCATCATTTCTTCCAACAGCGACTAACGGGGTCATCAGTGCAGTGACCTCAGGCAGGGTCGTCGTCGTTGTCGCCTCAGTTGTGGTTGGAGCGATCGTCGTCGTCGACGACGTCGTTGAGGTGGACGTCGAAGTCGTGATTTCTGGGCTAGTCGTCGACTCCGCGACAAGCGTTGTCACCGCCGAAGCCCTGGTCGCTCCTTGCGCCGACCCCGACGAGCAGGCAGCGACTAACAGAAGAAGGCCCGCCGAACCTGCGGCGACACAAGTACGGCACAAACTTGGCATTTCTTCAAAGTACCCATTACGCAGGACAAAGTGTTGGCGCTCCCAGAGAATGTAACAATGCGTGACATTCGGATCAGGGGTTCGTATAGTGCCCTTGATCTAAGGAGGATCCATGTCACAACCACAGTTTTCAATCCAATACACCGAACCCCGTAGTCGATTCTCCAACATCTTCAGGTACTTGCTCGCAATACCCCACCAGATCGTGTCAAGCGTTTGGCAGATCGCGGCATTGGTGTGCACGTTCTTGCAGTGGTGGGTCATCATCATCACAGGTAAGCGCAACCAGTCTTTGTGGAATGTCCAGCGCAATTGGCTGGGTTACGCCGCCCGCGTCCAGGCGTACTCGACATACATGTTTGACAAGTTCCCCAATATCGGTGCCGAACCAAACGGCGAGCCAACAGAATTCACGTTTGAATTCGACGCCAAGGCCAGTCGCCTGAAGACACTTTTCCGCTTCCTACTTCTCATCCCTGCGTTCATCGTCGCGATTTTCACCGGAATCGGCTTTTTGGTGTGTGCTGAATTGACATGGCTCGCCATCTTGTTTACGGGCAAGCAACCGCGCGGCATGTTCGATTTCATGCTCAAGTTCCATCGATTTGCCTGCCAGCTCAGCGCGTCAATCATGTACATGACTGACGAATCCCCCAAGTTCGGCGCCTAGTACCCCTCAAAGACACCCCCTTTTGGCTGCCATGAGCAGTCAAAAGGGGGTGTTTTGCTTTTTCGTCTGAGAGAATGAGCCCGTGAGCGAGAGCAAAGTTTCTGACATTTTTGACCCAACGGCTTGGCGCGTCGTTCCAGGATTCAATTTCACTGACATCACCTACCATCGCTCCGTTGAGCACGGCACGGTCCGCGTCGCTTTCAATCGCCCCGACATTCGCAATGCGTTTCGCCCTCATACAGTCGATGAATTGTTCACAGCCCTCGAACATGCTCGCCAAAGCACCGATGTCGGATGCGTACTTCTGACCGGCAATGGACCATCAGCCAAAGACGGCGGTTGGGCTTTTTGCAGTGGCGGTGACCAACGTATTCGTGGCCGCGATGGTTATCGCTATGCAGAAGGTGAAACTGCAGAAACTATTGATCCCGGCAAAAGTGGTCGCTTGCACATTCTTGAAGTTCAGCGATTAATTCGTTTCATGCCCAAAGTAGTGATTTGTGTTGTTCCTGGTTGGGCAGCTGGCGGTGGACATAGCTTGCATGTCGTCAGCGACCTCACGATCGCCAGCAAAGAACACGCGCGCTTCAAACAAACCGATGCTGATGTCGCAAGTTTTGATGGCGGCTTCGGTTCGGCCTATTTAGCCCGACAAGTTGGCCAAAAGTTTGCCCGTGAAATTTTCTTTCTTGGCCGCGAATACAGCGCCGATGATGCGCAACGTATGGGCATGGTCAACGCTGTCGTACCTCATGCCGAGTTAGAAGCAACAGCCTTGCAATGGGCCAAAGAAATCAATGGCAAGAGCCCGACAGCCCAGCGCATGTTGAAGTTTTCCTTCAACCTCATCGACGACGGACTCGTCGGTCAACAAGTGTTCGCGGGCGAGGCGACTCGTTTGGCCTATATGACCGATGAAGCTCAAGAAGGTCGCCTGTCATTTCTGGAAAAGCGCGAGCCCGACTGGGCGCCGTATCCCTGGTACTACTGATTTCTGACGCCGAAAACATGTCTCGTGAACTGATCTACGTTGAATCGTTAGATGATCAACGCCTTGATCGATTTCGGTTGCGTGAGCGCGAACTGCGTCCGCGCAATATTCCGGCTCGCGTTTTCAAGACGATGCAAACTGGCGAAGCCGAAAAGATCACTCTCGGCATGTTCATTGCTGAAGGCGACCTGGTAGTTGAACGAGCATTGACCGCAGGTTGTCGACTCGTCGAGGTATTAACCGATGCTGTTTCGCCGAGTCCAATTGTTGACTCAATTGATTCGTCCATTCCTGTCTATGCCGCTCATGCCGAGGTTCGCAAAACTCTCACGGGCATGGGAGTAGCACTTGACATCATGGGTCTCTTTGAACGTCCCGCTCCCCTAAAGCTCAACGAGCTGCTCGCAGGTGCTCATCATCTGCTCGTTGTTGAAGATGTTGATAACCCCACCAATATCGGAGCCATTATTCGCAGCGCCGCAGCATTCGGAATTGACGGAGTCATTCTTGATCGCAACAGCGCCGACCCGTTGGCCCGACGAGCACTGCGCGTCTCAATGGGCACCGCGTTTTCCATGCGATACAGCCGAGTAACCGATGCATCTTCGACGCTCATCGCACTTCGTGATGCTGGCTACATCGTGTGTGGGCTGACGCCACGTTCTGATGCGCAGAACATCCGCGAGGTCGGAATGGGACTGTCCTCTGATGCCAAAGTCGCCATCGTGCTCGGATCTGAACGCGCCGGGCTTTCACCCGAAGCACTGTCCGCCGTGAACTACAAGGTGAAGATCCCTATGGCATCAGGTATCGACTCGCTGAATGTGGCAGCCGCTGCCGCAGTGGCCTGCCACGCCTTAATCCCCCAACCGTAGGCACCTGAGCGCCTGAAGCGTTGCAAAGTCGCAATTCACTTATTCGGCAGGCAAACTTGTCATCGTGTCTGCAACTGGAGTCCTTCTACTTTCTTGCCCCGATCAACGTGGGGTCGTAGCTGCAGTCGCAGAATTCATTGCAGCTCACGGTGGAAACATTGTTCATGCCGAACAGCACACCGACGATGTTGAGCGAGTTTTCTTCCAGCGCGTCGAATTTGAGCTCGATGGTTTCTCTCTTGACCGTCACGAAATTCTCAATGCCTTCGCTTCGGTATCCGACAAATTTTCGATGAATGCGCAATTGAGATTCACCGACCATCTTCCGCGAGTCGCAATATTGGCAAGCAAGCAGTCTCATTGTCTCTTTGATTTGCTTAGTCGCTGGCGTTCGGGCGAACTTCCAGCCGACATTGTGACAGTCATTGACAATCATCCCGATCATGCCGACCTCGTGCAGCACATGGGTGTTCCTTACGAGTACCTCCCAGTCACACCTGAAACAAAGTCGCACCAAGAACTCGCAGTACTCGAGACTCTCAACAAAAACAAGGTTGATCTCGTGATCTTGGCGCGATACATGCAAATACTTTCGCCCCTACTGGTTGATGCATACCAGTCACGCATCATCAACATTCACCACTCATTCCTCCCGGCGTTTATCGGAGCTAACCCGTATCGGCAAGCTCACGATCGTGGAGTCAAAATCATCGGAGCGACCGCTCACTATGTCACCGAAGAACTTGATGAAGGCCCCATCCTTGATCAAGAAGTTGCGCGTGTATCCCACCGCGACTCAGTTGCCGATCTCACACGCAAGGGTCGAGACCTCGAGACAATCGTGCTTGCTCGTGCGGTTCGTGCTCACCTTGAGCATCGAGTCTTGGTCTACGGCCGCAAGACTGTCGTCTTTAGCTAACGCACAAAGACCAAACTGTTTACTTCGGTTTGGCCGAACTAATCGGTAAACCGGTGTCGTTGCGCAAGTGTTCGGCAGCGGGAACAAAATATGCCAATAGTTCTTGCCGGAGTGATTCATCAGTGGTCGTTGCTTCAATCGCTGCTGCCATGTGCACCAACCAACGATCACGTTCAAGTGGTCCCACATGAAAAGGCATATGGCGCAATCGCAACTTCGGATGACCACGCTCTTCCATGTATGTCTGTGGTCCACCCCAATATTGACCTAAGAACAACGTCAGACGTCGTTTGGCTCCCTCAAGATCGCTCTGGTCGGGGTACAACGGCCACAACACTTCATCAGCAACAACACCAACATAAAAGTGGTTGACGAGCGCCTCAAAAAATGGCATCCCACCGACTCGGTCAAACATTGAGATTTCGTTTAAGCCGTCATCACTCACGAGAACTGTGGATCCTGCCATTCGGGGAAAACTTCAGGCAATCCATCACTGACTTTGACCGGAAAGTTCGCGGGTCGCTTTTCCAGAAAACTCATCACGCCTTCGCGGGCATCATCACTTGCGCCACGTGAATTGATTGCCCGAGAATCAACGCGGTGAGCCTGCATCGGGTGATCAGCACCGAGCATGCGCCACAACATTTGACGCGACAAGGCCACCGAAACTGGAGCAGTGTTTTCCGCAATCTCGCGAGCGATCGCCCGAGCAGCTGGCATGAGGTCTTCTGGTGCATGAACACTTCGAACGAGTCGTCCTTCTTTGGCTTCATCGGCACTGATCATGCGACCCGTGAAACACCATTCGGTTGCTTGCGAAATTCCGACAATGCGGGGCAAGAACCAGCTACTCGCAGCTTCAGGAACAATGCCTCGCTTGGCGAACACAAAACCAAACTTCGAAGAATTACTCGCAAGGCGAATATCCATCGGCAAAGTCATCGTGACACCTACGCCAACAGCTGCACCATTTATTGCGCCGATGACTGGCTTTTTACTTTCAAAGATCCGCAACGACACCAGGCCTCCGCCATCACGCATGACGCCCGTTTTGGCCCGTACATCGCTACCGCCTTTGGCAAAGGTTTCTCCCCCACCAGACAAATCGGCGCCCGCGCAAAATGCCCGGCCCGAGCCAGTCACAATGACCGCACGCACATTGTCGTCGGCATCGCTCTCATCGAAAGCAGCGATGATTTCTTTCAACATCCGATTGGTGAACGAATTCAACTTGTCGGGGCGATTCAAAGTAATCGTCGCAATCTGTTCGGATACTTCGTAGATGATCTCTTCGTAGGCCATGAATAGACCTTAATAGAAGGTCACACGTCTAAGAAACGTGAAGCGGCAATACCTGATCCGACTGCTCCGGCGATAGCCCCGATACCTAACAAAATGAACATCACGAAACGCATATAGCCATCAGTGACGACCAATGCCGCAAGTTCGGTGTCATTGAAATCAGCAACCGCGTTTGACCAAGCCGTGTTCAGCCCCCAGAGACCTAGACACGACAAGACGCCGCCGATGAGTCCCTGCATCAAACCTTCAAGCATGAACGGAATACGAATAAACCAGTTAGTGGCACCAACGAGTTTCATCACTTCAATTTCGCGCCGACGGGCAAACATTGCGGTTCGGATGGTGTTCCAAATTAAGCCGACCGCGACCATGAGTAGGACAATCGACATTGCAGTCGTCGCGATGCGAATAAATTGCGAGACTCGTGCCACGACATCAAAAACATCCTGAGCGTACGCAACCTCTCGCACCCCGGCCAAACTTCGGAATTGTTCACCAAGTTCTCGTATCAGATTTGAGTCTTGTGAAATCGGCACAACCTTGAATTGCGATGGAATGTTCTCTGGAGTTAACAATCGCAAGGTTCCGGGATCACCAGCAAACAATTTCTGCGCTTCGGCGTAACTTTGAGCCTGATCGAGATATCGCAGTTTTGAGACATCAATAATTGCAGGTTGAGAATTCAATGCGTCTTCAATGACCTGGATTTGGTTGGGGTCAGCATCAGAACGAACGTAAACAATGAGTTCAACGTCGCCCTTCCAACGAGTCAACAAATTGTCGAAGGCCCGCTGAATGAGAAAAGTTGATCCGACCAACAACAATGAAACGGCAGATGTAACGACCGCCGCCATCGTTAAGGTGACATTGCGCTTGAAACTGGCCCAGGTTTCGCGGAACGCATAACTGATACGAGCAATCATCAGTCGTACACTCCTCGCTCTTGGTCGCGCACAATGACGCCGCGATCGAGTTGCACCACGCGGCGGCGCATCATGTTCACGATTCGCTGGTCGTGAGTTGCCATCACCACGGTTGTTCCGGTGTTATTAATACGATCCAAAAGTCGCATAATTCCTTCACCTGTGGCCGGGTCGAGGTTTCCGGTCGGTTCGTCAGCCAACAAAATTAATGGCCGATTAACAAAAGCACGTGCGATAGAAACTCGTTGTTGCTCGCCACCAGAAAGTTGATGTGGAAAACGGTCTTCCTTATCAGAGAGACCGACGAGATCGAGAACAGCAGGAACCTGCTGACGAATCACGTGCTTGGGTCGCCCAATAACTTCAAGGGCAAAGGCCACATTTTCAAAAACTGTTTTGTTCAGTAACAGCTTGTAGTCCTGGAAAATATTTCCGATATTGCGGCGTAAGTACGGCACTTTTGAATCGGACATTTCATTGATGTCCTTGCCAGCAACCCAGACAGCGCCACGTTCGGGCTGTTCTTGACGATTCATCAAGCGCAACAAAGTTGACTTACCCGAACCGGATGGACCCACCATAAAGACGAACTCGCCTTTGGCCACCTCGAAAGATGCATCGCGCACCGCGGGTATCTCAGTGCCATAAGTTTTTGTTACGTTTTCGAGGCGAATCATGTTGCTCCTCGGGCAAGAGGACGACCAGTTGGTCGACCACAGTAAGTCAAGACATCAGGTTATCAGTCGTACTTCGTCAAGAATCGTCGCCTGCACGACGCCACTGCAAGTATCCAACCATAAATTCATCAAGATCGCCATCAAGCACAGATTCGACGCTGCTTGATTCAATGTTTGTCCGCAAATCTTTCACCATTTGATATGGCTGCAAGACATAGCTGCGAATTTGGCTGCCCCAGCCGACCGTTGCTTGTTTGCCAGCAATGCGATCAAGTTCGGCTTGATGTTCTTCTTCAATTTTTGCCGCAACCATTGCTTTCAAGCGATTCATTGCCTTTTCGCGGTTTTGTAATTGGCTGCGTTCTTCTTGTGACGATGAGACGAGCCCAGTTGGTTCGTGAATGAGTCGAACCGCCGACGATGTCTTGTTGACGTGCTGACCACCGGCACCAGATGCTCGGAACACTTCCATACGTACATCAGTTTCATCGATTTCAATGTCAGGGTTCTCCATCGCTGGCCACACCTGCACATTGGAGAAACTCGTTTGACGCCGACCTTGATTATCAAACGGACTGATACGCACCAGGCGATGCGTTCCACGTTCAGATGTCATGAGCCCATAGGCGTAACGACCTTTCAGCGTGAACTCAACCGACATTATTCCGGCTTCAGTTCCTGGTGAAATATCGTTGATTTCAAAATCGAGTCCACGACGCTCAGCCCATCGCTGATACATCCGTAAGAGAAGTTCGCTCCAATCTTGGGCGTCAACTCCCCCATCTTTGGTGTTGATGTGGACGATGCAATCCAACTCATCGTGTTCGCCTGTAAACAGACTGCGCATTTCTAAGCCGTTCAATTCGCGAGCGATCGCCTGAATGCCTTTTTCAATTTCGGCTTCTTGCGAAGCATCATCAATTTCGCGCGCCATTTCATGGAGCACCTCGGCGTCGTCAAGCCGACGAGCCAATCCGTCAAAGATGTCAATATCGCCCTTGGTGTTGGCATATTCGGCATTGAGTTTCTTGGCAAACTCTTGATCGTCCCAAAGTCCGGGCTTTGATACCTCAATTTCGAGTTCGCGAAATCGATCTCGTTGAGCATCAATCTTGAGATAGACCTTGGCCTCACCGAGTCGTCGACTCACATCTTTCAAATCATCTGTGAAATCGCGCATGACAATCTCAGCTGGTGCCGTGGCACATCTTGAATTTTTTACCTGAACCGCAAGGGCACGGCGCATTACGAGGCGTCTTTGACCACTCGTCGTTCACGATGGGCTGCTGCTTGACGGGCGCAGCCTGCTGAGGCATCTCGCCCGCACTCTGCACTGCACCTTGACTCACTGCCGAAGGTGCTTCAGATTTCGTCTGTTGAAGGTTTTGTACGACGGGAGCAGGTTCTTCGTTACGTACAACCTGCACATGCATGACGTACTTCACGAAGTCTTGCGCGATGCCCTTCATCATGGCACCGAACATTTCGTAGCCTTCGCGCTGCCATTCGGCCAACGGATCTTTTTGGCCCATGGCGCGCAGATTGATGCCCTCTTGCAGATAGTCCATCTCTTCAAGATGTTCACGCCAACGTTGATCGATGATACGTAACATCACCTGACGTTCAACATCGCGCATCACTACTGAAGTCAGTTCAACTTCGCGCAGTTCATAGTAGGCAGTCGCATTATCCATGACGACGTCGTACATTTTGTCGGTATTTGATGATTGACCCAAGTGATCAGGTGTCAAGTCGTTCGGCCAATAGGTCTTGAGTTCTTTAGTGAGGCCTTCGAGATCCCATTCGTCGTCGGCCTCGCTCACACAATGCGTTTCGATCAGTGCATCAACTGCCTCGGCCATATATTCGAGCGCTGCGACTTTGAGATCGACGCCGTCAAGAATTTGGTCGCGGCGCATGTAAATCACCTTGCGCTGCTCATTCATCACTTCGTCGTACTTCAACACGTTCTTACGAATTTCGGCATTACGTGTTTCGACAGTGCTCTGAGCGCGTTCGATGGCCTTGGTGACCATCTTGTGTTCAATCGCTTCGTCATCAGGCAATGCACGTCCCATGACCCAACTCAATGCACCGGTCGCGAACAAACGCATCAATTCGTCTTCAAGGCTCAAATAGAAACGACTTGAACCAGGGTCGCCCTGACGTCCAGCGCGTCCACGCAACTGATTGTCGATACGACGACTCTCGTGACGCTCAGATCCGATCACGTACAAGCCGCCCGCTTCACGTACTTGGTCGCCTTCGGCCTTGCACTTGGCAGAAATATCGGCGAAGAGTTCGTTATATCGAGCTTGTGCAACTAAACGAGCCGCACGATATTCATCGGGCATTTCAGCAAGCGGAAGCGGTAAAGCAAATTCGTCAGTCAATGTGTCGGCCGCATGACCTTCACCAAGTACTGCTCGACGCGCTAAGCCTTCGGGGTTGCCGCCGAGCAAAATGTCAACACCACGACCAGCCATGTTGGTTGCAACTGTCACTGCGCCAAGTCGTCCAGCCTGGGTCACAATCTCGGCTTCACGAGTGTGTTGCTTGGCGTTCAAAACTTCGTGCTTCACACCATTTTTTGCGAGAAGCCGCGACAGGTGCTCGCTCTTTTCAACGCTGACTGTGCCCACCAAAATTGGCTGACCGTTGGCATTTCTCTCAATGATGTCAGTGACAACTGCGTCGAACTTGGCATCTTCGGTTTTGAAAATTTGGTCGGGCGAATCGACGCGGACAACTGCACGGTTGGTCGGAATCGGCACAACCTGCAAATCGTAAGTATTCATGAGTTCGGCAGCTTCAGTCTGTGCCGTACCAGTCATTCCAGAGAGCTTGGTGTACATGCGGAAATAGTTCTGCAATGTGATCGTGGCAAGCGTTTGGTTTTCCTCTTTAATCTTGACGCCTTCTTTGGCCTCAACTGCTTGGTGAATACCTTCACTCCAGCGACGACCTTCAAGAATACGACCCGTGAATTCGTCAACGATTTTTACTTCGCCACCTTGAATGATGTAGTCCTTGTCGCGGCGATACAACTCTTTGGCCTTCAATGCCACTTGCAATTGATGGACAAGGTTGCGCTGAACTTCGTCATACAAGTTTTCGAGACCGAGTTCGGCTTCAACGCGTTCAATGCCGGCTTCGGTCGGCATAACAATGCGCTTATCTTCTTCTACTTCGTAGTCAACGTCGCGCTTCAAAGCACGCACGATTGAAGCAAAACGGTAATAAAGATTGGCGGCATCGGCCACTCGCCCAGAGATGATGAGCGGTGTACGGGCTTCGTCAATCAAAATTGAGTCAACTTCGTCAACGATGGCAAAGGCATGACCACGTTGAACTTTGTTGAGTTTGGTGGGCGCCATGTTGTCGCGCAAATAATCAAAACCAAATTCATTGTTGGTTCCGTACGTAATGTCAGCGGCGTAGTCGACCCGCTTTTGCTCAGGGCGCTCGCGCGAACCTGGAACAACTAGCCCAACATTGAGTCCGAGCCAACGATGAACTCGTCCCATCCACTCAGAGTCACGGCGTGCCAAATAGTCGTTCACCGTGATGAGATGCACGCCATTGCCAGACAAACCATTGAGATACGCCGGCAAGGTCGAGACCAAAGTCTTACCTTCACCCGTTTTCATTTCGGCAACCCAGCCGAAGTGCAACGCAGCCCCACCCATCATTTGCACGTCGTAGTGACGCTGACCAATGACACGGTGCGCTCCTTCACGCACGACGGCGAATGCTTCGATGAGCAGATCGTCGAGAGTTTCACCCCGCTCAAGTCGGCTACGGAATTCAGCGGTCTTGCCACGCAATGCGTCGTCCGACAATGACTGAACAGATGACTCAAGGGCGTTGATGTCAGGAACGAGACCCTCGAGGGCCTTCAGTTTCTTGCCTTCACCGGCCCGCAGGATGCGATCGAGGATTCCCATGCAGGTATAGAGCCTACAGGCGGTATTTGCGAGCCTCGGGGTCACCCAAAGTTCACATGCAACAATGATGTAAGAAAGCAAGCCGACAGGCAGACTGACAATGTGCCCGAGTCAGCCCCAACGTCCGCCAATCATTCCAACCAATCAGACCGCCTGATTGACGCAGTTATTTTCGATTTTGGCGGAGTTTTAGCGAGCAACGGGCGCCCCAGCGATGTGGTCAAGCGCTTTCCCAATGACCCCGCCGACAAAGTCATGAAAGTCATGATGGGCGAATACGGGCAGGACACCGACCACCCCTGGCATCGCCTAGAACGCGGTGAAATCAGCATGATTGAGTATCGCCAACAGCTTGCTCCACTCGTTCTTGAGGCTGGTTTGCAACCGATGGCCTCGGTCGGACCCCCACCTCAATCGAATGATCGACAAGTTGCATCGCGAGACGGCGTCAATATTCAGTTTGAACCAAATCCTCTAGTTATTGAACTCGTCCATCATCTCAAGGCAGCCGGCTTGCGCCTGGGAGTTCTCACAAATAATGTTCGCGAATTCCGGGATTTATGGTGGCCAATGCTCGATTTCGCCAATATTTTTGACGATGTGGTTGACAGCCACGAAGTGGGAATGCGTAAACCCAACCGCGCGATTTACGAACTCACATTACATCGACTTGGTGTTGAAGCTCATCGAGCCGCATTTCTTGACGATGCCCAAAGCAACGTTGACGCTGCTTCCGCAGTAGGAATACACGGAATTTGGGTAGATATTGACCCAACACACGCAGTTCAGCGCGTTAGGCAACTCGCGAATTTGTAGATCGATCACGAGGAGTTGCTGCCACTGCCAGCAAACACACTTCGCTAGCGCCAGCTATATCAAGTGCATGGGCAGCAGCACGCAAAGTACTTCCGGTTGTCACGACATCGTCAATCACCAGCACTCGACACGCACGACGTAAAGGACGAGCCCGAAACATCGGACCATTCAGACGTTCCTGTCGATTGCGGCCCGTTTGGGGTGCACTGCGATCGCGATACAACAATCGCCGACATCGCAACCCGAGCCGCTCGGCAACAGCTCTGGCGAGCAACTCTGATTGGTCATAACCCCGCAGTCTGTGACGAACCATCGACGTCGGCGCCCAAGTCACAATGTCAAAAGGTTGAGCATCGGGATCGGCGAGAATCGATGTCACGAGTCGGTCGGCAAGATGTGAGACGACCCGTCGCTGATTGCGATATTTTAGACCTCGAATAAAGTCTTGAGTTTCACCGCGCAATTCAGTAGTCGCCCGAACCGGACGATCCGTCCAAACTTTTGAGGATGCACATAATGGACAGGTTCGAGGAGACCCCATTGAATGAGCGGGATCAGAGGCCGACGGGCGAAAGATTTTCAAACACTGTGAGCAACGCAAAGCACTAAACATGGATCCAGCAGACCAAATGGGTGTGGCACAGTCTCGTGAAATCTTGTCTCACAATTTGAGCCAGCGTATTTTTATTCAATACACAAGTCACTAATTGTGTAGAGTTCTAGTCCTTATGGCTGTCAAAACTCTGCAAACCGTCGAAAATGCTCTCGCGGTCCTTGAAGTCGTCGCGGAATTGCAACCCATTGGTGTCTCGGCACTTGCTCGCCACATGAACATGGACAAGAACACTGCTCAACGCATTTTGATCACGCTTGGAGCGAGTGGCTACATCCAAAAGCAAGCTCATGGAGCCGCATGGGAATTGACACCTCGTGTTTTGACTTTGTCAAATCGGGTTGCGGTCAATTTACGCAACAGCGCGCGCCACCAATTACAAGAACTTTCTGAAGTCATTGGCGAAACCGCACTGTTGTGGCAATTGACTTATGTGGGCGACAAAATACATGCCACATTGCTTGACAAAATTGAGAGTAAACACAATGTCAAGATCACGATGGAAGTTGGCAAAATTGTGCAGTTTCGACCTGACATTGCCACGACCGAAATTGTTCAAAAGCTCATCAAACAATTCCCTACCGGCGAAGCTGCTTGGCTTGGTTCAGCCAACGATGACCAACCGCGGTACTTCCAAATCAACCCCGGTCATCCAGGTTCAATTGCCATCGGCAGCGTGATCTACGACGGCCCAGCCCAACCGATCGCGATGATCTCAGTTGTTGGCCCACGAGACCGCATCTCGCCTGATTGCTATCAGCCCATGGGCGAAAAGACTGCAGCCGCGGCACGAACTTTGAGCGGTATTTAAGAAAAAACTGCAAGATCATGTCGGCTCCCTGCTCTTGCAGGTATGCAAACTTCAACTTCCTACAACCTCATACAACGTGTTTTCCTCTGCCTCGGCATGCGTATAAAGTCAAGACGGCGCCGTCAAAGCGGCGAAATCAGATTAATTCTTGGGGGAAATCTTTCCATGAAACGAATTCTTGCTCTGGCACTAACAAGCGTTCTTCTCGTCTCGACTGCTTGCAGCAGCGGTAAAAAGTCCGAGTCGACAGATCCACAATTGTCGGGCCCGGCACGAGCGCTGTACCAGCCGCCCGGAGTTGTTGGCCCTGACTCATTTGCTCCAACTTTTGAGTTGAGTTCGTACGAAGTCACGTCCGATGATCCCGTTCTTGAGGGCGAGGTGTCATCATCGGCCCCTGGTATCTATCGAGGCCGAACGTACGGCGGCACCGGAACCAACATTTGTGACACCGAAAAAATGATTGAGTTCTTGCAGTACTACTCAGATCGTGGACGCGCGTGGGCTGCAATCCAAGGAATTTCCTTTGAAGAACTTCCATCTTTTATCCGCAGTTTGACTTCCGTCTATGTCACTCAAGACATCAACGTCAAAATGTTTGGCTTCAAGAATGGTCAGTCATACGGCTACGACGCAGTGATCGCTGCGGGGACCGCAATTTTGATTGATGATCAAGGTATGCCACGTGGACGTTGCGCGTGCGGCAATCCATTGCTCTCGCCGACCGAAGAAAACGTTGAAGCAACCGAAACCTCCGATTCAACAACGCAAGAAACGACTCCACAAAGCACCCCCGATGACACCGTCATCACCCAAGAATCAACAACGATTCCTGGCGAGGTGTCAATTCCTACTGACGACTCCATTCCTCCGGTCGATGAACCGCAGTGTCCAGAGCAAATCATCGGAGGCGGTTGGACTGACTACATCGATGCCAACGGTGATCGTTGGACTTTCATCACAACTGCCGGACAATGGGTCAACGTTGATGACGAATCGGTCTCCCCTGTCGATGAAGTAGGGGACCTTCCCGGATTTAAAGATGCATGCGGCGAACCTCGAAATCGCAAACCGCAACCCGAATGTCCCGAAACTTTTGAAGGTGCTCGTTACACCGACCCCGAAGGCAACGTGTGGGTCTGGGTGAGCGATGACACAGATGGCGCTCACTGGTGGTTCGACGACAACGGCAAATTCGTATATCTCACAACTTCTGATTTACCTGGCGTTGACGCTGATTGTGACGATCCCGAAATCACCATTACTGGTGAATGTCCCGAAACGTTCCAGGGAGCGCGCTACACCGACAGCGAAGGAACCACCTGGATTTGGACGAGTGCCGAATCCACCGGAGCTCATTGGATGAGAATTGTCGACGGCGTTGTTGATATTTCCGAAGCACGTGCCACGAACAAGCTTGCTGGAGTCCCCGAAGACTGCCCCGAAGAATCACCATGCCCTCCTACCAAACCACGTATCGGTGATGTTTGGTACGACGCACAAGGCTCGTTATGGGAATTCAATTATCGCGAAGACTCAACACCATCTTGGGACAACACCTCAACCGAAGAAGTTGAATCAGTTGCGACCGCACAACTCGATGCCGGAGCAGATTGCCCGCCCCCACCGACTCAGAATGATCCATGCCCACCTACGAAGCCACATCTCGGTTCAACATGGACCGCTCCAGATTCGTCTGAGTGGGTGTATGGCCAAAGCCCGAGCGGTACATACGGCTGGGACATGATTGGCACCGAGGACTTCGAGAACTTGACAAACGAAGAACTCGGTACCGAAAACTGCTATCCCCCCATTGATCCGCCGTGCCCCGAAATCAAAGCGTCAACCGGCGATTCATGGGTCGCTCCCAATGGCGACGTGTTTGTGTACAACGGACCAGAGAACGGTTGGGTCAACGCCAACGAGCCTGACATTCACTACATGATGACCATTCAATTGCCTGGCTACATCGATGAATGCATGCCGCCTTGCCCCCCACTTCAATTGAGCATCGACGAAAACGCAGTGTGGGTTGATCCAACGACTCAAGACATCTGGATTTGGGGATCTGTTGAGTGGATCAACTTGACGGATAGTTCATCAGTTGCAACAACTGTTGAACTCCCGTGGTATCGCTCACTGTGCTTGCCGCCATGTCCACCCGATAGTGCCGGCGAGAACATCGCAAGTTGGACCTCTTCTGACAACGACTTACCCGTCACAAATTCGCTCGTTCAATCAACGACACGAAGCGCAATCACCATACAACCTGGTATTCCCACGATTGAACGCATCACCGACAATCGTGTACGCGCGACTGTGGCGCCCTACGACGACTGTTATGAAGAAGGCTGCGTTGACCTAAACGTCGAACCAGAAGACGGACATACCTTTGTCGACAGTCGTGGCGTGCGTTGGGTGTACGGCGGTGACGGAATTTGGTACAGCGAACAAGGCGAATCGGCCACCTATGTTTACGACATACCGGGCTATCGCGATGCGTGCGACGACCCCGAAGAACCCGTTCCATTTGAATGCCCACAAGAGTTTGAAGGAAACACCTACACCGAATCAACTGGCACTGCTTGGATATGGGTGTGGTTCAACAACGACGCAGCCGATACTGACCATGGTCAACATTGGTACACGCGATACGAAGATGGAAGTACTGAATATCGCACAACTGCAGATCTTGAAGCCGATGGAAGATTTGCCAATTGCACTGGTGGTGGAACTATTGCCGAAGGTGAAATCAAGATTGGCATTGAACCCAAAGACCCGGTGTGTGCAGAAACAGACATGTTTGTTCGTATCACTGCAACCAGTTCGACTGGCAGCGAAATCACCGCAATGACTGCAACCTTTGACGGAACCGAGTTCTCCCTCACCCTAGGATCCGACGGAGCCTGGACCGGAATGGCAAGCACAAGTGATGCCGGAAACCAAGTTGTTAAAGCTTCAGCGACTGCTGCCGATGGTTCAACAGGAACTGCGTCGACTGATGCAGTCGTCCGTGATTGTGATCAACCAAGTTCGGATGAAACTCCGAGCACGACGGTGGCAACGGCGACGACCACGACAGTGGCTGGCCCCAAAGAACCGGCAGCGACAACCACTGTTCCCACAACCAAGGCTCCTGGAGGCACAACCAATCAACCTCCTGTCATCACCATCAGCGTGGCCGAATGTGTCGAAATCGGCTCCGATGGGCCAACTGGCATTAAGTATTCGGTGAGTGCTTCCGACCCCGAAGGCGCCGCTCTCTCTGGTCGCGTGTTATGGGACGGCGGCAAAATTCTCGACCTGGCTTTCGCTGGTAGCGGAAGTAGTGGCGGACAAATCAACGTCACTTACGCATTTCGAGGTCAGAGCAAAACCCTCAAGGGTGAGATTTCTGATGGTGCAAACTCTCGCTCGGCATCGGTTGTTGTTCGAGGGGTGACACCAGGTGGATGCTCTCAATCAACTCCTCCGACGACAACGCCAACTACCTCGACTCCGGCCGTGGCCCCGACAACGACAACAACTGTCGTGGCACCGACCACGACGCAACCTGTTGTCACTAATCAGCCACCAAGTATCACATTTGTGGCACTGCAATGTGGCGCTAATTCAAAGGCCGCAACCTTCAACATCGTTGATCCCGAAGGCGCGCTTGGCGATATCTCCGTAAAAGTCGGCGGAGTAGTTCGCACCAACGGAGCATCTTTCAAGGCACCGATTTATTCAATTCCTATAACAAGCAACGATGCCAGCAAAGTTATTTCCATCAACGCATTTGATATCGCCAAGAATCAAACAGTGTTCAACTACACATTGCCCAAGGTGATTTGCGGTTAATCATTCACCAGAAGTAACGAGTAGCGAACAGTAGGTTTTGAAAAACTTACTGTTCGCTACTTTGGTTCTGGCAGCATGTCGCTGGCTAAACGCATTTCAAAGCGCGGCAAGATCAATTGCACAAGTGGCCCGATACCGAACATAAAGATCAATGTTCCGATTCCAATTGAGCCACCCAAGAAGAGTCCGGCGACCATTACTGATATTTCAACGGCAGTTCGTGCCACACGAATACTGATCTGACGTCCAGCAATTGATCGCTTCGACAATCCCAGCATCAAACCATCGCGTGGGCCCGATCCGAGACCAGCACCGATATACAAAGCAGATCCGAGGCCAATCACTATGACTCCTGCAACCACCATCAATGCCCGAATGAGCAGTTGATCTGGTTCTCCAATAATCGGCTTGGTCAGATTAACCACAAGACCAATTTCAATTGCATTCAAAATTGTGCCGACTCCCGGTCGTTGCCGTAACGGAATCCACAACAACAAAAGCAATAAACCAACGCCCTCAATGACAAGACCAATTGAAATGTCAAACTTTTCTGATAATCCCTTATGGAAAATGTCCCACGGAGCCAACCCAAGATTGGCCCGTAAAAACAGGGTGATTCCAAAACCAAAAAAAGCTAGCCCGGTGATACACCGGGCTAGCTTTTCTGCGTACAACTTTGACATTAGTAGCGGTAACGCTCGGGCTTGAATGGGCCCGAAGGAGCGACACCCAAGTAGTCGGCCTGCTCATCGGTCAACTTGGTCAACTTGACCCCAAGTGCACCCAAGTGAAGCGATGCAACCTTTTCGTCAAGATGCTTCGGCAACACGTACACACCAAGTGGGTACGCCGCAAGATTGGTGAACAACTCGATTTGTGCGATGACTTGGTTCGAGAATGAACAACTCATCACGAAACTTGGGTGACCAGTTGCGCAACCGAGGTTGACCAAACGTCCTTCAGCCAACACAATGATCGCATGCCCGTCGGGGAAAGACCACAAGTCGGTTCCGGGCTTCAATTCATCACGAGTCGCGCCGCTTCGAGCCAAGCCGGCCATATCGATTTCGGAGTCAAAGTGGCCGATGTTGCACACAATTGCGTTGTGCTTCATCTTGAGCATGTGCTCAATCGTGATGATGTGATCGTTGCCAGTTGCCGAAACGAAGATGTCAACTTCACCAAT
>WLMQ01000029.1 GCA_009700145.1 Actinomycetota bacterium | reverse complement strand
TGTGATGTGGGGAACGTTGGTGTCTCTTGACTGAATTTACGCCAAGCCATGAATGCTTCATTGGGTGCAGGGTCACCTGTCGGTAATCCACCGTTGGCCAACACGATGCGCGCGAAGCGATCGGGGAAAGCAGTTGCCAAACGAAGGCCAAGCAAACTGCCCCAGTCTTGACACACCAATGTGAGGTTCTTGAGATCGTTGGCGACGAGCCACTGGCTCATCCACTCAACATGACGCTCGTATGTGAAATCAGATGTGAGGGTTGGCTTATCACTGCGACCGAATCCGACAAGGTCGGGGGCAATCACTCGATGTCCCGCACCAGTTAAGACGCGAGCGACCTTGCGATACAAGTAACTCCACGAAGGCTCGCCGTGCATGCACAAGAAAGTTTCAGCAGCATCTTTGGGGCCAATGTCAACGTGAGCAACCCGGATCACGGTTCCGTCGTCGGCCGTGATGTTTGTGTAGACGGGCTCAAACGACCAGTCGGGAATGTTGGCGAATGCAGAATCGGGAGTACGGAGCAGTTCCATAAAGTGACACTCTATATGACAGATTACGGGATGTCATAAGTGCTTGACAGGCGAGCTGGTCCCCCGCCCCGCACCAACAGTCGTCCGTCTTGCACCAGTTGCGTGAGATGCGACAAAACACTTCGTGCAGCCGGGATATACAACTCGGGCGCCACCGCGGCATACATCTGACGCACCATCGGTGCAACCGTGTTGACACCTGCGGTAATTGACGCAATGACTTGCGCCTCACGACTTAAACGATGTTCGTAATACGCATGTAAGAAGGGCTGCGGATCAGTCACCGGCGAACCGTGGGTCGGCCACAAAATTTTGTCATCGCGCTCTTGCAACTTTTTTACTGACGATAAATAGTCACGCATGTCGCCATCGGGTGGAGATACAACTGTCGTACTCCAGCCCATGATGTGATCGCCTGTGAAGAGAGCCTTCTCTTCAGCAAGCGCAACACACATATGGTTTGACGTGTGACCCGGTGTGTGCACGGCAATCAAAGTCCAACCATCACCGTGAGCAGCAACTTCGCCATCGGCCACGCGTACATCAGGATCGAATTCAAGATCAACTGATTCGCGCATCTCCATATCGTCAGGATCAAGCCCAGCCGCACGAGCAATTTCGCGTTCTTTTTCTTTTTCTTCTTCAGTCTTTGGCGGCGGAGCTAACGATTCCATCACTTTGATGTCATCTTCATTGTCGAGAAGACCGACATCACCATGTGGTCTCCAGGCGACCGTTGGTGCGCCAGTTTCTTCACGTAACCATGCGGCTAATCCAACATGGTCACTGTGACAATGCGTAATGACGATGGCGCGAACTTTCTGGCCTTCGATGGCGCGTAACAATGCCGCTCGATGCTCGGGCAAATCTGGACCTGGATCAATAACAGCAACTTCAGATTCGTTGCCCACGATGTACGTACCAGTTCCGGTGAACGTGAACTTTGACGGGTTGCGCGCAATGACTCGTCGCACGAGAGGACTGACAACTTCGGCCTCGGCATAACGCAGAGGATCAATCATCCCAGTGAAAGGAATACCAGCCATGTTGTCGCCCCCATTCGTCGTTAAATTGCGCCACCGATTTGCGCTAGTTCTCCGACAATACGCACTTCACCAACCCGAGAGCCGTGTCCAAGGATCGTTGATTCAAATGCGTCGGGGCGAACCTGCGAAATATCTATGCCTAAGGCGCGCAACGCTGCTCGCATTAGGGGCGGTCGTGGACGATTGGCTCCGTCAGCGACTTTCAAGGCCACCGCCCGTCCGTCAGGCAATGCCGCAACAAAAACGCCCTCTGCTCCATCCTTGGCCATCAACCCAGGAATCCCTTTCATCAACAAACTGACATCGCGATTTGGACCGCCAACCATGTCAGGGAACGACGACATCGCTCGATGAATGCGTAATCCAGCTTCGCCAGCCTCGCCGATTGCCATGTTGCGAAATGAACGAGCCAATCCGATCAGCGACACCACATGTGCTGGTGCGCCGCAACCGTCGATGCCAATACCTAACACGGCATCTTGCGCAAGAGCAGGAATGCCATTGGTGATTGCTTGTTGCAACGGATGTTCGACATGCAGATAGCCGTCGGTTGCCCAACCAGCAGCCACGCATGTCGCAATCATTCCAGAGTGCTTGCCCGAACAGTTCTGCAGAATTGATGACCGCTGCACACCATTGCGCATCGCTTGTTCTGCTTCATTTTCATCGAGGGGTAAATCGGGAGTATTCGCCAATGCTTTTTCGTCAAGACCGACCGATTGCAAAATGCGCCGTGCACCATCAAGATGCATTGGACGGCCATCGTGGCTTGCGCACACCAATGCCAATAATTCATCAGGAAGATCGAGTCCTGCTTGCACCATTGCATGGGCTTGCAAAGGCTTGGTACTTGATCGCGGAAAAATACCAACGTGAGCATCACCCATCGCGAATGCAACGGTGCCATCTTGATTTAAAGCAACAACGGCAGCATGATGCACCGATTCCAAAACATCATTGCGATAAGTCACTGCTAGTGGAACGTAAGAAGTTAAAACTGAATCACTCATCGCCGGCGACCTCTTCGGCGAATCCGTTGCTTACCTTTTTCTGGCACCCGAACAAGTTCGTTTTCAATGAGTTCGTGACGCTCACCCGATGCACTAGCCAATGCCACCGCCATAGCCGCAACTGGTAAACCAAGAATTGCGCCGACTGGCCCAAGTAGTGCTCCACCAGCAATGGCCGCACCAAATGAAATCGCTGGATGGATTTCCATTGTGCGGGCAGTGATACGAGGCGAGATGATGAAGTTTTCAATCTGTTGATACAAAATCACCACAATGATGACTGCGAGTGCTTTCAAAGGAGAGTCAATGAAAGTGATGAGTACCGGAAGAACTCCGGCGATGTATGTGCCCACCACCGGAATGAACTGCGAAATTAAACCGACCCACAACGCGAGCGCTATCGGTGCCGCAGTACCAAGCGATTGAAAAGCAATCCAATGCACAAAGGCCGAAGCGACGGCTAGTAATGCACGACTGTAGAGATAGCCGCCAGTCTTCTCGATTGCTAAGTCCCACGTATCAAGAACTCTCTTTTGTCGCGCTGGTGCAAGGCGACTACATATTGAACGTCTCAGCCGTGGGCCATCGGCAACTAAATAGAAAGTGAAAAGCATGACGGAGAAGGCTTGTAGCAATAGTCCCAACGCCGTCACCGAAAGTTGTAGTGCTTCATCCTGTTGGCCCTTAATGAACTTCTGCACCGGCCCTTTCGGATCTTGAATGCTGTCGTTCACTTTTTGGGGATTGATATTGGTCGACAACGTGTCATTCAAAAAGTTCACTGTGCGGCTGACATACCGCTCAGAATTCTGTGCAAGATCGGCCACCTGGGTTCCGACCAAAGTTCCGATCGCTGCCACAAAAATGATGACTCCGACCAGCAGTCCCAACAGGATCACGATCGTTGCATGGCCACGTCGCCAACCCCGCTTTGCCAACCGAGTCGTACCGGGCTCGATTGCGAGAGACAAAAAGAGTGACACCAAAAGCAGGATTAAAAATGAAAACAGCCGGTCATAGGCATACCGAATCAGAATCGTGCCGAGGAATCCCAGCCAGAAAACGATGATTGCTTTCCAAACCCAACGGGGAAGTTTGTTGGAATCGGGCTCAATCGGGGGCGTGATCGGCAATTCGTCAGACATGTGACGAGCGTACTCAGCCTGTATAGGCATTGGAGAGCAAACCGTGCCACGATCTAGGCATGTCCGAGATCTTTGAACCTGTTCGACGCATCGTCGCTGACGCGGTTCGCTCGCGTGTCGTTGGACCAAACGCCGACAATCGTGCGCAAGAACTATTCGAGGCCCCCGGCGAACGCTGGTTTGCCGAAGACCGACCGATCCGCATTATTCATGCCGACTCATGCATGTTCATCGGTGGCCTACGCGCCCTGTTGTTTCAATCGCTACAACCCCTCGCAATGGCCGGCGTTGCTTCACATAGTGATTACAAAGCCGACCCTTGGGGACGACTGCAACGCACCGCCGACTTCTTGGCCGCGACCACATTCGGCCCAGCCACAGAAGCACAGCGTGCCGTTGACATGGTCAAGCGAGTTCACACCCGCGTCGTGGGCACTGCCGATGATGGCCGTCCCTACAGCGCCAACGATCCTCATTTGTTGAAGTGGGTCCACATCGCAGAAGTTGATTCGTTTCTTGCGGCTCATGCCAAATTTGGGGAGATTGAACTGTCGCCCGAACAACGCGATGGTTATGTGCTCGACATGTCGCGCATTGCGTCAGCGCTCGGCGTGATTGATCCTCCGACGACTGTGGCCGAACTCGCCGATCAGATCGCTTCGTATCGACCCGAGCTTCAAACATCGGCGCCAGCGCGCGATGCGGCGCGTTATTTACTACTCACTCCTCCGTTACCGATTTATCAACGACCCATTTACGGGCTACTTGGTGCCGCTGCGGTTTCACTCATGCCGTTGTGGACACGATTCCCGTTACGTCTTCCGTGGTTACCAGTGAGTGAACGGGCAGTGGTACGACCAGCTGCTCAAGCATTGACTAAAACTCTTCGCTGGGCCTTACAGCCCATTCCCTTTACTGCGTCTGAGCAATAAGCGCGTTATAAAGCGCTTGTTGATGCAAATCTGATGTTGCAGTGTCTTCAGGATGCCATTGCACTCCGATTAACCACTGCCCCGCACCACCGTGCTCGAGTCCTTCAACTAAACCATCGAGTGACCGCGCGACAACTTTAAGACCCTTACCAACCTGATCAATTCCTTGATGGTGAAATGACGCAACTCGAGCACTGGTCGTACCCAAGGCTTTTGACAACTTGGTGCGTGGAGTCACTTCCACATCGTGCAAAGCAAAATCTTGGCCAGCAGGAAACTTTCCTGGCGCATGTTCAACAACGCCAGTCAAGTCACCGAAATCAATATCACCGATGTGTTGAATCAATGTTCCACCAAGCGCAACATTGACAAGTTGAATTCCGCGACACACCGCCAACGTGGGCAACTTCAGTTCAATTGCCGCATGAACTAAGGCAATTTCAAAAAGATCTTGTTCATGATTCACACCATAGACATGTGGTTGACGTTGTTGACCATACAATTGCGGATCAACATCGGCGCCACCCATCAATACCAAAGCACCAAAGCCCGACAACAACTCAACTGCTTGTTCGTGGGTTAATTCACGTGGCGTGAGAGTTAATGGTTCTCCGCCTGCCCGCAATACAGCATCTAAATAAACGCGACCGGCAAACGAAATTTCACTTCGTGATACCCGACCAGCTGCCGCAATGCGACCAGCAACAGCAATCAGGGGGCGACTCATAAGTTCAGACTAACGAACCATTGCACTCAGCGACTTGCGAACTGCACTTGATAAGTCGCCTTTATTGCCAACCTTGATCGTTGCCAGCCCCAACCATTGCGCCATTAACTGCAACTCGTTGGCAAGGCCGACTGCTACTTCTTTCTTGTCGGCGTGAGCTTCGGAAAAGATTCCGGGGACCAACAATGTGTTGTTGTGACGATCGGCTTTCAAGTCAACTCTTGCAACCAAGCGATCGCCAAACAAAAATGGTAAAACGTAATAGCCGTATTTGCGTTTCGGAGCTGGCGTGTAAATCTCAATGCGATAGTGAAAATCAAAAAGGTTTTCGGCGCGTAGTCGATTCCAAACCACTGGGTCAAACATTGACAACAATGCTTGAGCATTTACTGTCCGTGGAGTACGAGCATCACGATGGATGAACCACTTCTCTTCTGAGTTCTCAATTGCGGTCGGCAATAACAAACCTGCTTCAACGAGTTCGTCAATGCGTGGCCGCGCCAATGCTGGCTTGATACGAAAGTAATCAGCGATATCTTTGGCAGTCGCAACGCCCAGTGAACGCGCACCAATATCAAGCAGTTCACGCTGCGCATCGTGCACGCTCGGAGTGCGTGCACGAAGGTGTTGATGAGGAATTACTCGTTCGGGCAAGTCATACAAACGTGCAAAGTCGCTTGCTCGGCGCGTTGCAGTGACTCGACCGCACATGAACAAATACTCAAGGGCCAACTTGGCCTGATCCCAATCCCACCACGGACCTTTTTTCTTGGTTCGTTCCGATAATTCGCCAGCCGCCAGTGGTCCTTCGGCCACAACCCGTAGAAAAACTTCTTCGACGTATTTGGGATGTTGCTTCAAGAGTTGTTCGGCACTGCGCCACGGGCCCTCAAGTGATTGCTCCATCTTCCATCGCCACAGTCGGTGATGTTCGGTACGCACATGAGCCGCTTCGTGACCCCAATACTCAAAAAGCTCGCCGTCTCTCGTTGCGGCAGAAATGAAATCACGTGGATGAGCACCAAGTCGCGAGAACAACGGCAACTCTTGGCTGCGCACCAACACGTTGACTGAATCGATTTGAATCAGACCGATGTGGTCGAGAACTTTTCGTAAATGACGGCGATCAGTTCGACCAGCGGGTCGGGGTTGAGCGAATCCTTGAGCTCCCAACGCAATGCGGCGCGCTTGCGTCGCACTGAGTTGGACCACTCGCGATGTCATGTATGACGACGTTGAATCGTTAGTCAGTCGGCGACAGTGATGGTGACCGAGTTGATCACCACGTCGGTCACGGGGCGATCGCCGCGTGCCGTCGGAACATTTTGCATGGCCTCAACAATTTCGAGACCCTTCACAACTTGGCCGAACAACGCGTAAGCAGGCGGCAAGCTGACACCACTCGGGCCACTGATCAAGAAGAACTGCGAACCGTTGGTGTTGGGTCCGGCATTAGCCATTGCAAATGAACCGATCTGGTATTGACCAGGCTTGGGCAATTCATCGGCAAACTTGTAACCAGGTCCACCCATACCGGTGCCGGTCGGGTCGCCACCTTGGCAAACAAAACCCTGGATGATGCGGTGGAAGATGATGCCGTCGTAATAGTGATTGAGCGCCAAGAAAATGAAGCTGTTCACGGTGCGGGGGGCATTTAGGGCATCTAGGGCGATGACGAGGGTGCCCATCGAGGTTCCCATGGTGGCCGTGTAACGCTTGGTGACGTCGATACCCATTTCGGGCTCAGAAGAGAACTTCTGGCACTTGGGGGCGGATCCGTCGAAAGGGGGGAAAGTTGTGGACATGGAGTCAAACACTATCTGCCGACTACTCTGAGCCCATGTCCTCGACGGAACCTACCCACGAAGAATCGGCAACGATCAATCTTGATGCCATTGAGCGCGACTTGGCCGATGTTGAAATGGCCTTGAACCGCCTTGATGCGGGCACCTATTGGGTGGACGAAATCACCGGCCAACCATTGCCCGATGCAGTGCTTGCAGCCAACCCTCTGGCTCGCCGTCACCCTGCCTGATTGGTTCTGTTTCAGTCTTCAGAATCTTGCTGAAGAGCAGACATTTTTTTTGATTTTCCAACTGAAATTCTCTGGTAACTTGAGGCATGAGAGGCTAATTATCCAAATGGATCGGGGACAACAACATGGAAAACCACGAAATTCAGGATCTCAAAAACCAGTTAGCAGCGTTACAAAATCAACTCAATCAACTTGAGACAGCCGGCGATCCCGAGCGAGCATCTCGTCGCAATATGTTGCGACTTGCAGGTGGGGCCGCAGTCGGCGCCGTCGCTGGTGGACTTGCATTTGGTGCACAACCTGCAAGCGCCGCGGGTTTACTCGCCGACAAAGTTGAAAAAGGTATTGATAACGCCGTCACTAGTCCAACCATTCTTAGTGGTGCGGGTTTTACCCCCGTTGACGGGAAAGGGATTCTTCACATCACTGACGACATCAGCGTCACAAATACCAACTCTATTCTTGCGGGAATCACCATTTCTGCCAATGACGTCAAAATCTCAACAGGACTTGCTGTCTACGCTTCGGACTACGGTGCAAAACTTGATAGCCCGATTCCATTAAAACTAATGGACAGTTCAAGTTCTGCAGCACCTACCGTTGCAAGTGGTTACAAAGGTCAATTCAAAGTTGTCGGAAGCGACTTGTGGTATGCAGTCGCAGGAAGCCTTACCAGTAATTCGGCTCGTTGGCGAAAAGTTGCGTCATTACACACCAACCTGAACCGTGAAAGTGCTCCACCTCGGACACTTAGCACAGCAGCTGCCAAAGGTGACTTAGTGTTGGACTCAAATGGTAATTTCTGGTTGTGCACGGTTGCCGGCACACCAGGAACATGGACCCAACTTGGAACCCCACAATTTGTCGCAATTGACCCAATCCGCGCTTACGACTCACGCAAAACTGCCTATGCGACCAATGGTGTGATGGCACCAAATTCATCACGAGTCATTTCTGTTGCAGATGCTCATGACAGCGAAGGAGTAGTTACCACCCCGAACGTGGTTCCTATTGGCGCAACTGCTGTGGCTTTTAATATCACGGCAACAGGTGCTAACGGGGGAAATTTCTTTTCGGTTAATCCAGGCGATGCCGCCTCTTTCACAGCTTCAACTGTCAACTTTGCTGCAGGACTTGATATCGCAAATGCTTCTGTCGTGAAGCTTGATTCCAGTCGACAGATCAAGGTTTTCTGCGGCGCAGATGTTGGAAGCGCGAATGTCATCGTTGACATCGTCGGTTATTACCAATAAGTCAAGTGTAGTTAGCTCATAGTGCAGAGAAACGAAACATCGGATGTCACTTGGCGACTCAGTACGCCAAGTGACATCCAGTTTGCTTACCAAGTCGCGGTTGCCAACGATCCACGGTGGTGGCGGGCTTGTAAAAATGGCTTGTCTCCCCGAACAGTTATTGAGGTGGCACAATCGTTTGCGGCAGGAGTTGTCATCAGTAATGAGGCAAGAGATTTAGGTATCGCTGTTTTAAGCGAAACCGGTGCGGCTGCAACCGGAATGCTCGATGTCTGGTCTCTCCAAGATTCAGAGGCGATTGAAAGTGTTTCCGACATCATCCCTGAAATACTCGGTGCGGCCTTTTCTGCTTCAAATATCCGAGCTCTGTATTTTGAACGATTCGAAAATGATGTTGATTTACTGGGATATTCGCGACCTTGGTGGAAACTCCAAATTGAGTACCCGGATTTCGCAATGATTCAAGGAAAATATGAAAATCGAACCTGTTGGGTAATGACGCGAAGCGACTTTGAGATTCATTCTTCATCAATTACGGATTCCGTAGCATGATTATTCATACCTCTCGAGCAATTTTTCGACCCATTACTCCAGACGATTACACCAGGCTCTACAACATTGAGAATGACCCCTTGTCGACTTCAACCTGGAGGTATAAAACCGGAATGCCCCCGCCAGAAGAATATGAGTCAGCGCTATGGCGTCAGACTGATGCAATCTGGGTCGTAGAAGGTCGGGAAAGCCACCAAATTATCGGTTACCTGCAACTGCATGATGTCGACCTTCGTGCTCAACATGGTTGGTTTTCTCTCTATTCTCGCGCCGAAAGTCGAGGCAGTGGCTTTGTGATGGAGGGTTTGATGGCCTTCTGTGAGGCTGTATTCAACGAGTGGCCACTTCGCTGGATTTACGCACATTCTTTAGAACAAAACGTTCATTCATTTGAGTCCGGCATTCGCCGTGGCGATGCAGTACGCCTCGGCATACTTCAAGATCGAATGGTGATTGACGGTGTGCTTTCTGATGTACATGTCATCGGAATATCTCGTGAAAGTTGGATGTCGAGCAAGTTGAGAGAACGTTTCAATCGACTTCGTATATCTAGAAAGTCGTTAGAAAATTAGAACTCAAGAATCTTTGTTGCAATAACGCCTCGGCCAACTTGAAGTTGTCGGTGAACCAGAGCGTGCCTCGCGACGCAGCATGTTCAAGTTGGCCGATGTTGAAATGGCCTTGATGCGGGCACCTATTGGGTGGACGAAATCACCGGCCAACCATTGCCCGACGCTGTACTTGCAACCAATCCTCTGGCTCGTCGCAACCCTGCCTGATTCTGGGACAAAGTCTTAATAATTATTGTGTAATTGACGACAACTATGAGTGCTACGGTCACAAATTGGGCGTAGCTGTCCACGATGAGTGGAGGAAACATGACAATGATTCGTACACGTTGGGCTGCCATCGGTGCAGCCGTTGCCGTGACAATTGGTGGTGGAGGTTTTTTTGTCGCTAATGCTGCTGATACCAGCGACGACGCTCTTTACCATCCAGTCACACCTGTCCGCGTTATGGACACCCGTGTCGGCGGGACAGCCGTCACCGGAACCGTCAAACTTACTGTGGAAGGAACAATCGCCACGTACAATGCCAATGGCTCGACTACCCAGGTTGAAGTAGTGCCAAGTTCGGCGTCGGCTGTTGCTATCAACCTCACAGTCACCGCTGGTCAGAAAAATGGCGACTACGGATACGTCACTGCCTTTCCATGCACGGCAACAACCGATGCAGTTCCAACGGCTTCATCGTTGAACTTTTCTAATTCAGTTGATATTGCCAACGCTCTAAATGTCAGCACATCGAGTACCGGAGAATTGTGCCTCTATGTCTACGGCACGGCACATCTCATAGTTGACGTGGCTGGATACTTCGACGAAAGCCGAATCGCGGCGATCGCCGCAGATTACTTGGACAATGACGCGGATATCACCATGTCATACTCGGCTAACTCGTTGCTTGATGGTGGAGCCAACGGTGATATATTCCCTGGTGGCGACTACGTGTATTTATATAATGTAGCTGGATTTTTTGTCATACCCTTCGACTACCCATACCAAATTTCCACTTCAAGTAATTTTGGTCGCTATCGACTGTCGTCATTCAAAGTTTGTTTGCCAGCTTCACCATTTTTAGAAGGTGGAAACATCAACCTCATCAATCTCTACAACCAATCTGGGATTTTGTTTAACTCTGGTCAACTCACCGCTGCCTCGTGGACAGCAAACAGTTGTCGTACCTTCACTTTAACAGGCGATGCACTGCCGACTTATGGAAGTAGTTTCTACAACCTCGAGTTGGCAATTCAAGACACAGACGGTGGCGGCAATGCCGATGTCAAAATCGAGAGTTTTTCCGCGACATTCTCCCCCATCCCGTCTCTCGTAGTCATCATCCCACCGATTATTCTTCCGTAAGTAATCCATCGGTATCAACACCACAATTGAATAGCTCGCCGCAGCCCCGCCTGATTCGTTCAGTTTCAGTCTTCTGAATCTTGCCTAAGGGCTGACAGTTTGTGAATTTCCGACTATCAGGATTTGGTACCTTGTGAATTGACACGGCTACATGCCCATCTTGAGCGAGGAAACCAACATGGAAAACAACGAAATCCAGGATCTTAAAAATCAATTGGCATTGATGCAACAACGTCTCGACCAACTTGAAGTTGTCGGCGAACCAGAGCGCGCCTCGCGACGCGGCATGTTGAAGCTGGCAGCCGGTGCGGCTGCTGGAGTCGTCGCAGGCGGAATGTTGATGGGCGCATCTCCTGCAAGTGCTGGCACCGGATACCCAAGCGATGGTTACTTCTTTTCCATGACACCACAACGCGTCTACGACTCACGTTGGACAAATGCTGCTTCGGGAATCGCTGCAACAAAGCTTGGGCGTCTTTCAAAGAATGAATCGCGCGTCATTTCGTTGAAGGACGGTCGTGATTCTTCTGGTCGTGTGACGACTGCTGACCTCTTACCATTCACGACAGGGCCTTCCGGCGTAACCACATTCGTTCAATCAATTGCTTACAACCTGACTGTCACCAACGCAGTTGGCGGGGCTAATTACTTGTCACTTGCCCCTGGCGACGCTACATCTGCACCTGCAACATCTTCTATCAACTTCGTCATTGGTAACGATGTCGCTAACGGTGGAATCGTTTCAATCAGCTCAGCTCGCGAATTGAAGGTCTTCTGTGGCATCGATCTTGGTGCGTGCCACTTCATTATTGATATCACTGGTTTTTACCAGACTCCGTCATACGTCTTGAGCCCACTCCCCTGAGTCGCTGGATAATTATCTCATGGTCTCAGTCGGCAAGACTGAGGCCATGAGCAAAAGCATTCAACAACGCACTATTCGCACTAACGGCGTCGATCTCGTTGTTACTGAAGCCGGCGACCCTAGTGGTCCTTGCATCATTTTGAGTCACGGTTTCCCCGAGTCGGCTCATTCGTGGCGGCACCAGATGCAACCGCTCGCTGATGCTGGCTATCACGTCCTTGCTCCCGATCAACGGGGTTACGGCTTTTCGTCGTCACCAAAAAATGTCACCGACTACGGCGTGCAAGATCTCACCGGCGACTTAGTCGGGTTGCTCGATGCCACGGGCCATGCCGATGCAACATTTGTTGGTCACGACTGGGGTGCCCTGGTGGTGTGGGAAGCCGGACGTTTACATCCCGATCGTGTGAATGCAATTTGCGCGGTCAGTGTTCCGTTCACTCCGTGGCCAGCTAAGCCCACTGAACTTTTCAAAATGATGTTCACCGACCGCTTCTTCTACATGCTGTACTTCCAAGAAGTTGGTCCAGCCGAAAAAGAACTTGGTGCCGATATTCGCCACACCATGCATCAGTTCTTGTGGGCAGCGTCTGGTGCAATGTACAAACCAGGGCCCACCGACCCTGCAGAACTCCCTCCAATGGCTGGCACTGGTTTCTTAGACCTGTTCAAAGATGTGCCCACTCACCTGCCGACATGGTTGACCCAAGACGATCTCGATTACTACGTCAAGCAATTCACCAACAGTGGTTTCTTTGGTCCAGTGAGTTGGTATCGCAATCTTGACGCCAACTACGAACTACTCAAAGACATTCCGATCGACCGCATCTCAATGCCGACGTTCTTTATTGGCGGCGACAAAGATGCAGTCATTGCCGCCCGTCTTGACACGCTTGATGCAGTAAACGGAATGACCCCCAACTACAAGGGAAGTGTGATCATCCCGGGCGCTGGTCACTGGACGCAGCAAGAATTTCCTGAAGAATTCAACGCGGCGATGATGGGCTTTTTGAAGACCCTCTAAACGGTTTCGCCCACACTTTGGTCGCATCAACTCCGTGCGGCGGCCAATTGTCATCACATGTATATGCATGCCATTCAAATGGATTGCGATAGTAAGCAGTCGCATCAATCTCGTCGCTCAATTTTGTAGCCCGACCATGCATGAGCCATTTCGCTGTTGCAACGATTGAACCAATGGCAAACCATCCCGCATACGCCGCCGGATAAATCGGTCCGAAGAACCTTGCTTGCCACACATGCTGATCTTCGTGATGAGTGACCAACTTGCGGCGACGTTCGTTAATCGTTCCGTCTTGATCGGCTGCGCCATTGACCACATAACCAAATGTCACTGCAAAACCGCGGCGCAAAACCAAACCCTTATCAAAAGTCATTCGATTTTGTCTGGTCGTTAATGACTCATCGATCTGCGCACCTGTCGCTGCATTAATTCCGGTAGCAACAACTGCGGCACTCGTTGTCGCTAATGCCCAGGTGTGATCGAGAACAAAGGCGCCGATTCCACGGGGTGATTTCCAGTCGTACATTCGACGAGCCCCTGAAACCGCTCCACTTATTGCCCCAATCGCAGTACCTAAAACTGGGAAACCGACGATGCGCCCAGTGATTCCACCCAACAGCGCACCAGCGACTCCGACAGCGATTGCTTCTTGCGGCACCTTGCTCACCAGATGAAACCCTTATGCCCTAACGATAGAAAATCCATCAATGCCGCAACCGAGACATGCAGAGCAACACCCCACCACACACTCTTTGTGCGATACGCCAAGAACCCCATCACAATTCCGCCAACAATGGCCGCCAAAGCTTCGACGGGTGGCTTCGTGAAATGAATCATTAAGTACGGAATCGTCGCAATGAGAATTGACATCTGACCGAAACGTTTTGCTAATCCCAAAACGAGAAATCCGCGAAAGAAAGTTTCGACGGCAACAAATTGCAACACATAAAAGATCCACCAGACGCGTAAGTCAGGCCAGACATCTTCTTGCCCACGAAATACTTCAAACAATGGATAGCGGTTTTGAAATTCGGTCGTCATACTGGCGACCACAACAAATGGAACCGCAATGACAAACAGAATCGCGTAGTACTTCCAATGGTGTGATGTGCCGCGGAACTTCCAGCCAATATCACTCGGCTTCCAGCCAACGAGCCGAACGACGATGAGTGGCACTACTAAGTAGCTCACGATCTGCGTTCCGGACCACCAACACAATTCGGCCAAACGTGTTGACGTATCTGGTGCGTAACGAAGGCCGAAATGAGCAAACCACAAACTCAGCAGAGCCGTAACAAAGACAACGATGGTGCGACGATCAAGGTCGTCGCGCAGTTTTGTTTCGGTCACCGTTCGCGCAGTTTAGATAGCAGACGCAAGATTTCGAGGTACAACCACACGACGGTGACCATCACTCCGAATGCTGCGTACCACTCTGTTGACTCGGGCATTCCTTGCTTCGACCCACGCTCAATGAAATCAAAGTCAAGAGCCAAATTAAATGCCGCGAGGCCAGCGACCAAGAAACTGAATCCGATGCCCAAGAGACTTGTTGACTGAATAAATGGCGGGGTTGCACCAAACAGACTCATCAACAACGAGACGCCGTAAAACAAAGCCACCCCCATCGTTGCGCCAATCACAATGCGGCGGAAGCGATCGGTCACCTTGATGATACGCAAGCTGTACATCGTCAACATGACAGCGAAGACCGCAATCGTTGCACCAGCAGCCTGCACCACAATGCCGTCGTAATACGTTTCATACGCCTTGCTAATGGCACCGACAAACAAACCTTCAGCAATTGCGTACACCGGAGCCAAGAACTTGGCGAGGTGTGGTTTGAATGACAAGAAAATCGCTAAACCAAATCCAACCAACAATCCACCGATGGCATACGCCGGGAACTTGTACACCTGACCGTCAGGTGCATCGACGCCAAGCCAACCAACAACTGCGGCGGCAAGTAGGAGAACAAACAAAACTGCAGTTGCGTTCGCAGTGCCTGCAACTGTCATCGTGCGACCAGTCGGTACCCACGGTGTTGTCGGACCGTCATTGAGTGGATCAACATTTCCGCGACGAGTTGATTCATCGGGTGCTGCCCAACCAGAATCATTAGCAGCTGCTGCTTGTTTGAGTCGCTTCTCATTCAGTAACGGATTAGACATAGCATTTCTCCTTTTTGAGTACACGATCAGAAGCGCAAAAACTCACAAAATCGTTATTTCCACAGATTACCGACAATAAATCTCGGTGTCTTGGCAACCAATATTTCCACACTTTTTTGGAATCTTTGCGCTGGCGGTTGTGTCGGGCATTGTGGTCGGTATCGTTCCCGCCACTACTGCAATTTCGGGAGAAGTGGGGTTCTTAAGTGGCCAAGGATCGCGTTGATCGTGATGAAGAGGACCTCGTCCGTCTTTATTTGTCAGACATCGGGCAATACACGTTGCTCACCAAAGATGACGAAGTTCGTCTTGCCAAGCAGATTGAAGCTGGCAAGGCCGCTAAGGAAGAATCTGAAGTTGTTGAAGGCAAGGCCCTCACGCCGGCCAAGAAGCGCGAACTGCGCAACCTCATCAAAGACGGTGAAAATGCCGAGCGTTCGTTCGTGCAGTCCAACCTTCGTTTGGTGGTCTCGATCGCCAAGAAGTACCAGGCTTCTGGTCTTCCCTTGCTCGACC
This sequence comes from Actinomycetota bacterium, assembly GCA_009700145.1. GTDB lineage: Bacteria > Actinomycetota > Acidimicrobiia > Acidimicrobiales > Ilumatobacteraceae > Casp-actino8. Next base: position 2,196 of record WLMQ01000029.1, on the reverse strand, counting down.
TCATCCAAGAGGGCAACCTCGGTCTCATGCACGCCGTTGAAAAATTCGACTGGCGTAAGGGATTCAAATTCTCGACGTATGCAACTTGGTGGATTCGCCAGGCCATTACTCGTGGTATCGCCAACACTGGTCGCACCATTCGCCTACCAGTCCACGCCGGAGACACGCTTGCTCGTCTCCAAAAGGCTCGCTCACGCCTGGAACTGAAGTTTGGTCGTCAGCCAACATTGCGTGAACTCGCCGCCGAAGTTGAAATGCCCGAAGACAAGGTCACCGAAGCATTGCGTTTCGCCGCCGAACCTTTGTCGCTCAGCGAACCGCTCCGCGAAGACGGCGACGCCGAACTTGGCGACGTGGTTGAAGACCGTTCAGCTGAAAGCCCCTTCGAAGTTGCAGCCACCTCGTTGCTGCCCGAAGAGATTCAGCGACTGTTGGCTCCGCTCGATGAGCGCGAACGCGAGATTTTGAAGTTGCGCTTTGGTCTTGATCGGGGCGAACCTCGCACCCTTGAAGAAGTTGGCGAGCACTTCAACCTCACCCGTGAGCGCATTCGTCAGATTGAAGCTCGGGCGATGAGCAAGTTGCGTCACCCGTCGAGCGACACTGGCGCCCGCGACCTTCTCGCCGTCTAAGCCTTGCGGCGGCGTTGTCGCTCCATCAGGCTGCACCAGTCCCACTGTGCGCCACCCATTGCGGTGACTTCAGCAAGCATCTGCCCAACCATTGACGTCACTGGCAACGGCACATTCATTGACGCCGCTTCATCAAGAACGAGTCCGATGTCTTTGCGCATCAACGTGGTCGAGAATCCGTAGTTGTATTCACCGGCCAACATTTTCTCAGCACGATTGGCCATCTGCCACGAAGCCGATGAACCTTGCAACATCACGTGAATCACTTTTTGCACATCGAGCCCAGCAGTCTCGGCAAAGTCAAGTCCTTCAGCCAAGGCTTGGCACACACCGACGACACAAATCTGATTCGTCATCTTGGTGATTTGTCCCGCACCCGATTCGCCCATCAACGTCATGCGCGCGGCATAAGCCGACATCACTGTCTCGGCTGAAGCAAATGCACCTTCATTGCCGCCCGCCATTACCGTGAGGGTTCCGCTGCGGGCACCGTCAACTCCACCTGAAACTGGTGCATCTAAAAACGCTGATCCAACTTCGGCGACTCGTGTCGCAACAACTCGCGAACCTTCAGCAGATGTTGTTGAGTGATCAATCCATACTGTGCCTTTGGCAAGTTCGGCAATGATTCCGTCAGCAACTGCAAACAATTCGCGATCGGCGGGCAACGACGTCATCACAAACTCGCGACCTCGAACAGCATCAGCGGGGCTGGCAACTGCTGCCCCACCATTTTCTGCGACCCACTTGTCGGCCATACCCGGCACAACATCGCACACCACCACATCGTGACCAGCCTTGGCCAAGTGCGCCGCCATATGCCAACCCATGCGACCAATACCTATAAAAGCGATCTTGCTCATGCTGGTACTCCAGGCTTGCCGCGATCGGCCAATGTAAATCCACCGGCGAGGCGAGCGTGCACTCGTCCACCAACGCCCATGGCCAAGATCACCACCATCTCATCAGGCTTGGGTCCATCAGGAACACCTACTTCAATCGCGTCGTAATGACTGCCCACGTAACTCCAATCCATATGCGTGATCGGCACATCAAGACGTGCTCCTATCCCCGCAACTTTTTTGGTGGACGGCACAATCGATGTTCCCTTTCCGAGCGCAGCACGCATGCCACCACCACCGGGGATATGCCACATTGCGCCGTGCTCAATTTCGCCAGCCGAACCAACGATGATTCCTTTGCCGTAACCATCAATCTTCGAGGCATCGCCACCGAGATGACTGATCAAAATATTTCCGAGACGCTCACCAAGTGCGCGCAATTCGTCAACCGCTGGGCTGAGATCATCGACGTACTTACCCACGTAGGGATTCGTCACAACTGCCGCCACTGCACCCTTCATTGCGGGCACCGTAGGGATAGGTCCGTTGATTCCAGATGAATGATCGTGAAAAATCTCTTCAACGATCGTGACGATCTTGCGCACTTCGAACAACATGTTCTCTCCCTAGAAAAATGATTGTGGCGGAGGTGGACGGGAATCGAACCCGCCGGACGAGGTTCGCTCGTCCCAACCGCTTTGAAGGCGGCGGAGCCCACCAGG
>WLMQ01000028.1 GCA_009700145.1 Actinomycetota bacterium | reverse complement strand
TGGACGACGCAGCAGTCGCACAAGAGATCATTGACAGCAGCCCAATGAGTAACTGGAAGGGACCAGAAGGCTTCGCCGACCAGTTCCTCGCTCTTTGGGGCGTTGCCTGATTTAGTTAGTACTCCACCGCAAGGTGTGTAAAGGGGCGGGTGCGAAAGCACCCGCCCCTTTCGCGTCCCTGCCGTGCAACCACCGAAGGAGCGTATATAGTGTCAGTCATGATGACAAAAAAATTCCTGTACGCCTGCGCTCTTGCTGTGGCTCTCTCCTCTTGTTCATCGGATAGTTCGTCATCTCCCAGTTCGGCCGGGGATGCGAGTACGACGTCGAGCAGTGCTCCTGCGGTCACAACAACGGTTAATCCTGCGGCACTCAATATGCACGGAAAACGCTATTGCGAAATCTTGTTATTAAATCTCAAGAGCGATGGTATTCACGCAGAAGTTTTCAATACTTATCCACTCAATGATTGTCCGCAAGCACAATGGGAAGCCATTGATACTGCTGCTGTCGCCAAAGACGAAGGCGTTGTCTTTGCCTCGCCTAATGGACCGCGCTACTGGGCCATGGATTCAGTTGTCAAGTCAGATATGACCGAAGTTTTTATGAAGAGTTTTGGTGGCATGGAAATGAATCGTTATGCCAGTGTCTTTGTGGGTACGTCACCAGCGGATCTCATGCTGCCATATAGCCCGCATGCTGTGAATCGTAAAGCAGCATTTACTTTCAATGCCGGAACCACCGTGTATCTGTTGCATGACGCTGAAGGAAAGACCTACGTGATGCAAAGTTGGAGTCAACAGATTGACTCGGCGCTCACCGAAAAGGATTTGTTGACTCTTGCTGATCGTCTGCAACTTCCCGAAGGTTGGACGTACGACTACAAAACGCTAGATGAAGACTTTGTCGTCGAAACTCGCGCCGAAGATGCACAAGTTTTAGGCGACGATCTGCACAACAGTTATTCGTATGTAGCAACCGCCCCCTGACTTACCCCCACACGAGACACTGCCGTCCCCAAACAAAAAGTCCCAGGCCTGTGACCTGGGACTGTATACGTGGAGCTGAGGGGAATTGAACCCCTGACCTCTTGCATGCCATGCAAGCGCTCTGCCAACTGAGCTACAGCCCCTTGTTTCTTCAAAGAGCCGGGCTTTATGTCCAAGGCTTGCTTTTCAGATCTTCAATCTCCGTAAGGGTTTTAAGCATTGTTTTGCCGGCGACCACTTCTGTTGATGTATGTCGCCTCACAATCTATCAGAACCAAGAGGATGTGGTCCAAAAGTGAACGAATCCTTAGGGCATGCCAGCATCAGTTCCCTCGAAACAAGAACCTCGCTAGGCAAACAGAGATTCCTCGGGAACCTTCCAGGACTTCAGCGAATCCTCGCCCAACGCCGCCGCCCTCGCATCAATCCGAACAGGGCCCCAGATCTCCGATTCTGAGGACTCCCTGTTGATTTTGAGCGAAGGGAATCTTTCGGTCTCCAACTCCACGCGCTTCTTTGCGGCTGTTGAGCGCTTCCAAGTAGCGATGACCGTTAGTGGCAGTACAGTCAAAAAGCCTATGGAATTCAACCGACTTTGGGTAAAGATGAGGCGCGTTCGTTTATCTTGAAAACAATCAAAATATCCAATTCAGATCTAGGAGCTGCGGCATACCATCCCAAAATTGAGCTCTAAGATGGGGTGTTAGCCTCTTTGTCACTTTGTTAAGCCAATATCTAGATACGTATTAATGGGGGAAGTTATGGGATTTTGGGACGATTTAAAACGAGCTGGTTCAGCGTTAAATGACGCAACTTCTTCACTCACAGGCGATGACTATTACACGTGGAGTTGTCCGCGATGTAGTTACAAAGTTCACAATCATGGCTCCAGTCGTCACCGAACTGGGATGGCAGAGCACATCTATAAAGAATTGCAAGTCGTGAAATGTCAAAGCCCAGTTTTAGGGGCCGGGTGCGGGTATGTCTTCGGCGTCGATCCTTTTCTTGCCTATTGCCGATGTACATGTGGCACTCTCATTAGCTTCGAGGCTGGTAAATTTCTCGGCCACTGGAAATGCTCTTGCGGCAAGTTATACACCCTTCAAAAACATGACGACCCTCAAGTGCACTTCAGTTGTGGGGTGTCGCAGCATAATCACATCTACTCAGTTCCGCGTGATTTTCGTGAACTGGAGTTTAGAACTGAATGCAAGGTGTTTAAACCGAAGGACATAGCAGCTCTCGCTTTACCGAACTTTATAGACAGGCTAGAAGTTGCGGTACTCCCGAGAGTCTTCGAAAAACAAGTCCAACAAGCCAGAATTGAGCGTGCGAACGAAATAAGTCTTTTGAACAAAACGCAGCTTAATTCCGCGAGGCGAATCAGTTATAGGCGGGTCATCGTTACATCCGACGGCATATTCGCGGAGGAACTAATTCTCGAGAATTGAGAATAAGCCTAAAAGCTCAGCCAAGACATAATTGTCATTGTGAGAGCGAGGAAACCGACTAACGAGCTGTCATTATCTGGACTGTTATTCTCTCGGCAAGAATCGTGCAAAACGGCCCACAGTGGCATCTCCTGATGGTTTTTTCCTACCGTAGATTGCTCGTATGAGCGAATGTCTCCTTGAATAAGAAAGTTTCTTAAGAACTAAGCGGAGGTAACAATGTCCAATTTAGTCCCAATCGTGAAGGGTGCTCCGCAGTCAGCGCTTGAAGCCTGCGTTGTTGAACTTAAGGGTGAGGGCTACGACCCGACAGGCCACTCAAGCATTGATTTTGTCAACTTCATCATTGCAAAACACCATGCCACAGAGATCTTTCGTGCTCAACTTCAAGCTGGCACCTCAAAGTACAAGTCAATGGCAGATGAATACACTCCGATGGACCTGCGAATCAAACAGGGAGACTTAATCATCCGCCGACATCTCGGTGTTTGGATTATCAGTAGTTCCTAGCGAACACACAAGTTGGGCTGATGCCAAAATGTTCAGCCCTGTGTGGACCCTTAAGGTTAATTGTGTGCTGGCATATTCAAAATGATGGAGTGCTCAGCGCCAAGAAATCGAATCGAGGTTTATCGATCTTTGGGACAAGATCAAAGTATTCTGAGCAAAGCATTAGGAAATTCTAGATATCCGTTGTCCAACTACGACTCATTTAGCCAGCGTTGGTACCAGGCTTCAGTTTCGTCTGCGGGTTCAGGCTCGAAACCGAATAGGTCATAGCCCTCGTCAACAAACTCCTCCTTATCGTGACCTGAAAGGCCAGCGGCAAAGAGTTGGGCAATCAGATGGAGATTGCCATTCATGTACCCGGCAGTGGTTTCTTCAAACCTAATGTTTTGGCACTGAGTGTTCTCAAAGTTTCCAGATAAGTGGCAGTTCGCAAAGGTTGCTCGATTAAGTATGGCATCCTGAAAATTTCCGCTGATAGTGCAATTTGAAAACGTGCAGTCGGAAAGATTCGCCATTCCAAATGAAGCATCAATTTCACAGTTTGAAAAGGCTGCACCGTGACAGTCAGCAAAGTCGAATGCGCATTCAATGAAATCAGAATTCTCAAATCTGCTACCGGCGACTTGAGATTCCTGGAAAGTTGAGTTTGAAAAGCACGCTTGAGAAAAACTCTGGCAGATTACGGATCTAAACAGTGAGGCAGAAACAATCCTTAGGGATTTATCCAACTTGCCTGTGAGATCTAGGTTTTGAAGTCGTATCCATGAGATTTCACTTGAACCGTCAGGAAATTGAGTGCACACTTCCGATGGAATCGTGAGGAGTTGAGGGTCGCCAAGATATTCAAGAGTCCCGGTTATCAGTATGACTTGACCCGAAATCGTCTTCCTCTCCATGGGTAAAATCTAGTGGGAATCGAAGAATGACTTGAGGAGAATCTGAAATGGGACTATTTGGACCAAGCCCACAGGAAAAGTTCAACGAACTTTGTGCAAGCACTCTTACAAGAATCTTTGGTTCATCTGTTGAAGATTCAATGAAAGAGCGACTCGCTAATCAATTTTTAGATTTAGCAAAAGCTGCCGCAGATGACAAATCTTGTGATGTTCTTCGCGAGACAAACAAAGCTTCTGCTGATGCTCTTCAAATGGTTCGATATTTCGAGGAAATTGAAGCAAGGAAGAGGCGCTAGACATATGCGACCACAAAAATTGGAAATCAACTCGCTCGCTAATGCAATTTCGGCTAGCGGTCTGGCATTGGAACAACATCAAAGATTTGCTGACGCCTCGTGGTTGCAATCGTCGGCCAACACGATTCAAAGAATTTGTCGTGAACAACCGGACCTTGCCGAAACTAGGGATTTCATCCAGTCGTTCGCTGATTATTTCATTCTTGTCGAAACGGGTATGCCTGATGAAGTGATTGTCGGGATTGGCGCGGCGATTAAATCGGCTATCAATTGCGGATTTTTCATCGCGACTCTTGAACAACAAAATGGTTGGAAATTCAAGAAGGACCTTCCATCCCCTGAAGCTGAGACATTGTTATCGGCTACGAGCGATGCACTTGAGCGAGAAATTCTGAGGCAATGGGGTGATTCGCACTCCTCCAAACTTCGGACTGTAGCCCTTATCTTCGGCTATCTTCTCGGTCGTCCGGATATACCCAATTCAGCGCGATCGCTGTCAGGTGCATATAAGGACCGCTGGACTTTCGTTTCTTCCAACGGTTAGTTCAAACTTATTTTGAGCAAATCGGGGCTAATAGTATTAAGGCTTATCGCGTCGAGGTTTTGATCGTCCTATAGTCATCACGATCAGCAAGAATTTTTCGAATGACAGAAGTAGCGTAGGTTCTATTGGCAAGAGGAGCATGACAATGATCAGACAAGAAGTTCAAAGTTCGAATGAGGTGTCAAAGCTGAAGATGTCTGCTTCTGCGATTGATTGTCAAAGGCCCGTCTCATGAAATGGGTAGGCCCGCACGTATCCCTTATTCGTTCGCGTGGTTATGCGTTGCTCAATATCCGCAAAGTTCTCTGCAAAGTCGGCGTTTACGGATGGTTGCAATGTGACCAGGGTTGGAATTACTGCTCGCTTAACTGTGGTGGTTTGTGATGTCCCTACCGCATAATTGTTTAAAGTGTGGGGCGTTGTTCCGCGGGTCGGGACTCTATTGCGTCAGGTGCGAGCCTAAGAGAAGAAACTCGATGACTAAGTTTCACCACCGTGCCTTAGAGCCCTCGTTTCATTTGAACGGTGATTGTGATCGTTTGTTTGCAAAAGTCGTATTGCAACTTCAGGGCACGAAGTTTGGGACCTTTGATTACAGGCTGTTGAGATGAACTCCTGTGATGTTTGTGACAAGGACATGGATGGGAATGACGACGATGAATCAGACGAGTTTTATCAGGACACGGGGGATGATCCATGGCATGTGACCACACAAAATGGTCGTCAAATGATGTGTTGTTCCCAAGAATGTGCGGAGATTGCCGAGGAGATGATTTGGCCAGATGACGAATCATGAATCGTCTGGATGAGAATATTTCTCTAACACCTTTGTCTCAACGACTTTTTGTTTGCATGCTGTGCAAAAGCAAAAGACCGATCGCTCACAGAGGTTGGTCATCAAGGTTGACGTTGGCCTTAGCCTTTTCATGTAGAGCCGAATTACTCAGAAGACGTCACCATTAGGCATAATCGCACCATCAAAGATTGCATCATCCAGGATTGCTCCGCTCACAGTTGCCCCGCTGAGAGTAGCGCTGTTCAGATTCGCTTTAGTCAGGTTTGCGACAGTGAGGTTTGCCTCAGTCAGAATCGCACTCCACAGGTTTGCTGAAGTCAGATTCGCATTAACCAGTTCTGCCTTAGTCAGATTTGCCCCGATCAGGGTCGCGTCGGTTAGGTTCGCACCAAATAGAAAAGCATCTCTAAGGTCAGCGCCTGTCAGGTCGGCGCCTGTCAGGTCAGCACCTACTAGTTCCGCGTAGCGGAGTTTTGCGTAAGGCTTAATGTTGTAGCCGTTTACATTCACTTTCTAACTCTAACCCATTTTTTTAGCGGCTCGAACAGGCCCTTCGCCAAGCTTGTCTACATCATTCACTTTTGGTCTAAACAGCCTCGACAATTCTGAGAACTGCAGGGTTCGAGTGGGTGGCTGAACCTGATTTCAGGTTCACATTTCATCCCATGCACATCAATTGCACATTCGCATGTGAGTGATTCTTGACCACCAGCGTGTCAATCACTTTTCTGGCGCCCACGGTAGGAATCGGAACAGATACTTCGTGTATCCGTGGGACTCAATGGTTACACCTGGTCGCTGTATGCAGGTGAAACGTGTTTGGGTCGTTCAGTAAATGATGTTGTGTTTGTGTAGTCCCGTGCACATTTAGTGCACATTTTGCTCGGGCCCTTGTGGACTAGTTAAACGGTCTTGCATCAGGAGGAACTGCGAAAGCGTGCTTGCCGACAGTCACTTGCGGGTCTGCTGCAGAATTTTTTGACTTTACTTGGAGTCTTTGGGACGTTGTGTGCTGGCAGATTCAAGAATGAAGAAGCGCTCAACGCCGAGAAATCAAACGGCTGTTGTTCTGATTTTCGGAACAAAATCAAAGTATTCAGAATAAGACACTAGGAAATTCTGGGTATCCGTTGTCCATCTACGACTCATTTAACCAGCGTTGGTACCAGGCTTCAGTTTCGTCTGCGGGTTCAGGCTCGAAGCCGAATAGGTCATAGCCCTCGTCAACAAACTCTTCCTTATCGTGACCCGAAAGGCCAGCGGCAAAGAGTTGGGCAATCAGATGGAGATTGCCATTCATGTGCCCAGCAGTGGTTTCTTCAAACCTAATGTTTTGGCACTGAGTGTTCTCAAAGTTCCCAGATAGGTGGCAGTCCGTAAATGTGGCTCTATTAAGTATGGCGTCCTGAAAATTTCCAATGATGGTGCAATTTAAAAATGTGCAGTCGGAAAGATCTGCCATTCCAAATGAAGCATCAATTTCGCAATTTGAAAAGACTGCACCGTGACAGTCAGCAAAGTCGAATGCGCAATCAATGAAATCAGAATTCTCAAATCTGCTACCGGCGACTTGAGATTCCTGGAAAGTTGAGTTTGAAAAGCACGCTTGAGAAAAACTCTGGCAGATTATGGATCTAAACAGTGAGGCAGAAACAATCCTTACGGACTTATCCAACTGGCCTGTGAGATCTAGGTTTTGAAGTCGTATCCATGAGATTTCACTTGAACCGTCAGGAAATTGGATGCAGACTTCAGACGGAAGCGTAAGGAGTTGAGGATCGCCCAGGTATTCAAGAGCTCCAGTAATTAGTGAGATGCGGCCCAAATCGTCTCTCTTTCTACAGATAAAACCTGGTGAGATTCGGACATCAGATTGAGTCCAATCTGCAAAACGATTCTTAACAGAGATTAGTCAAGCGAAATACTCATTGAAAGCGTTTACTCCGTATTTGGCCATAACACCTTGATTAACATCAGCCATGTAAACAGTTACTCCAATTAGTTCTAGTGCTGTTGTCCAGTTAAACGACTCAAAGTCAACATGCTTTCCAGAAAAGCCCTTTGGGGAAACTTGCTTGTAATAGTGAGAGATTACGCGCCATGCATTTTTCGTTGACCGTTCGCCCATCATAAAGCCAAACGTATCTTCAATAGTGCGGCCGTGTTTAACCTGAGGGAAAATCATGTTGACATAGAGATTTATGTACGCTTCAACGAGATGTGGTGCTAATTGAGATTTCGACTTTTCGTCGAAGGCATCGATCCACTTGAGTGCCAAATTGAGAGCTTCTCGGTTGGGAATTAGGGTTGCACAGAAAATGTGTCGTGCTAGATCCACATAGGGAATGTTTATTTCAACGCCAATTTCATTGGAATTTTTCGACTCAATGATTGTGCCTGTCCATTTTTCAGGTTTTATCAACCCACTGGTCATTAGTTCTATTGACATTATTGGCCCCCTGAACAAATAGATCGCGACTATTTCTTTAATCGCATGTTTACTTTAATGACCTTTGAACCTTTAAATAGTGCCCTACCCAGAGTGCATAGTAAATCTGTAAGCGCGCAGGTCAAATCAGTATTTTTCGTACACTGTTAAGCACTTTGTCGCCGGATGCACTCACTCGGGGCAAACAGTTTGAACGGGTGACGAAATGGTGGCTAGAGAACGACCCTATTCATTACTTTTGCGCTCGGCTTGAAATGTCGCTGCTGTTTATTGTTCGCCTTCTTCAGAATCGGACATCTCCCACATGCTGTTGTAATGGGCTTCTTTAGACGGGTCATTGTGGGGAAAAGTAGATGACCATGAATTGCTTGTGTTTCGCCTTCTAATTCTGCTGTCAACTTTGATTTGTTCTTGAACTTCCTTTTCACGACATTTACGGCAAGTGAAGCTTATTTCTCCGTCTTTCGCGCGTCGCCACTGACTGTCGTTAATCGCCCCCATTTTTCCAAGTTCAGTGTTCACAAAGTGAAATGACTTTTCTTCCCTAATTCCATCCATTTTTGTCCACTCGGCCTTACAGCGACGACACTGAATTCCTAGATGATGGCAATGACTCGCAAATATCTGTGAAAAACAGTTCCAATGAATCGCTGAACCGAACCGGTGATCGACCAAAACTGCGTAACTACTTTCATTGGGACCAGTACCAAAAACTGTAGGGCTATTCAAAACAGTTTCCCACGGCTTGAGTCCATGGAAATCTTCAATTTTTGTATTGCAAATCTTGCAATTATTTCGAGTAATGAAGGCAAAAAACATTTCTTCTAGCCATGAAGGTGATGGTGCCACTTGAGACAAAGGTTCAACTTTTGGTGATTTGATTTTCTCTATTGCTTTGACTTCAGGCTTTTTAACTAAACCTTTAATTGATAGTAGACCAGTACAGAGAAAAATTGGGAAAAACCAACGTGCAGCGTCAGCACCGATGTAACCGTAATACCGACCGGATATTTCCATCCAATATCTAGGAATATCGACAACCTTCAATAGGTGCACCAACTTCAGCAAAAATCGCCAGTCTTGAAAATAAATAAACGTGAATAGAAAGTTGATTGATGAAATTGAAAGAACCGAGGTGAGTGCGAATTTCTTGATTACCTTCTCTGCTCCTATTTTTTTTGGCACTGTCTCGTTGGACTTTTCCACTGGGCTCCCTTTTGATAGTGCTCTTGATTTGAATGAAAATCTCTAGAACGATTCCCTTTATTACAACGTTGATCTCGAGGATATTTTCTTGACAGCTTTATCTGTTGAAGAATTTTGATTGAACAACTCGAGCGCTGAGATTGTCAAAGACACCCTTGTGTAAGTTGGAAAAACCGAGAGTTAAATCTGCCAGATTCCAAGCCGTTTCTTTTAACATTGACGGTTGAACTGTTGCGTGAACACCAGAGAATCCTTCAGATGAAGTTTCGTTCCAGTAATGCAATAGCAATTTCCACGCAGATGGAAAACCTTCAACATTTGCATTCCCGAAAAGTCCTTTGAGGTCAGAATTGCTCGTACGAACGACAATGAAAATCGAAGACCAGTGAATGACATAGGCGTTGATCAAGGTTTCATAGAATTTCAGTTGCCTCTCTTGCTCGGATTTAAACTCCACTATCGCTTTACCCCAAGCGAATGCGGCCCACGCAGGGATCGTCGTTGCACAGAAAGTATGTCTAACAAGATCTAACAAGGTAAATTCTTTTTCCAAACTCTGCATCAAGATTGATGTATCGTCAATTGAAATACTGGCAGCCAATTTTTCGGTAACAAGCAGGCCATTTTCTAGAATTTCTTGAGTCATGTTTTTTCTTCTCTTCTCCAAATTTGAACAAAAGCCGAATTCCTTGTTGGGACTATAACGATCTTTCTTCATTCCAATAGTGCCCTACCTATCGGGCATAATGAATCGGTGAGCGACGTGGGCCAAATCAGTGATTTTCGTACACTGTTAAGCACCTTGTCGGCTGAGGCTCTCGCTCGAGGCAAGCAGTTTGAACGGGTGACGAAATGGTGGCTTGAGAACGACCCTATTCATTCACGTCAGATTGAAAAAGTCTGGTTGTGGGATGAATGGCCTGAGTATCCCGGTCGAGATATCGGGATTGACTTAGTAGCTCAGTTATTTGATGGCTCATTGATGGCTATTCAAGCGAAGTGTGTTGATGAGAGTCGGTCAATTCCGAAATCAGAGTTAGGTCTGGAAGTTCATTTCTGCATTGTTCGCATGCGCCTGCTAATTGAATTCTCCCCTTGGTTGGCAGTTTTAAGTGGTCTAAATAGGGGGTTAACAGTGTTTATGGCTTATTGCATCAAGGTTTAGATAGTCATATAGTCATCAGTGAGAGCAAGAACCATCCGAATATTCAATGTCACATAGGTCCTATTGGCATCAGGAGCATCACAATGATTTTACAAAAACCGCAAAATGCCAAAGAGGCTATGGAACAAAAGGTATTGACCTCCGAGATCGTTCGTCAGGGACTCGCCTCATGAACGCCTTACTTGCTCTACTTGCTGAGGACTATACAGACGACAAAGGCTTGGATTTCATTGAGATTATTCTCATTGGTTCCGTTGTTGTCGGGATACTTTTAATTATCTTTTCCATATGGGTGTCAAAAAGTGACTCCCCTTGGGCCGTGAAGCAACGAGAAGCCAACGCCGAGCTCCGCGCTTCTCAGCAATATTTTGATGATGATGACGACGATGATCGCAACTATCAACTTGAAGACGAAATGCTTCAGTATTATCGAAACAAGAACTTTGATAGACGGACAGGCCGCGACTGAACGAGCCTTGCCGTCGCTCTCTTGAGCGTTGAAGGAAATTTATGGGGTTTTCAAGGTCAACCCTGAAGCTCTTATTTTAATTAATTATTGAACTGAGGAAAATTGCTTTCACGAATAATTACGGCAGATTTTAAGTCGACCGTCCTTGCGAATTTAAACGAACGAGAGGAACTTGTTTCTCTTGCGGATGGCTATCTCCCGATCATGGGAGAGAGGCAGGCATCCGATCAACTGAGGGGCTTTGCTTGGATGACGGTCGCATTGACCAATATCAATTTTCGCTCATTCACTTGGCAGGAAGAGATTTATAAGGCGGGTCTTTTTTCAAAAGCCAAACGAACGATTTCGGAGATTGAGTCTTCAACTGTTGTTCCGCTATCCAATATTGTTTCGGTCTCCAGTGTGACCAACAGAGTGGGTCAGGTCTATCAGGACGCTTTTCAGAAGGCACTTGGTCAGAAAGTCAAAGAAGTGTTCACCATCAAATTGAAGATGACAAATGGAACAAGTTCAGTTTCATCGCCGTTTGCGCAACTGAAAACGTTGTCGTCAAATCTTGAATCGGCACTTTCAGGATCGTCGCTTGCGCGAAACACTCATAATCTTTCCGAGGCGTTGACTCGACTGTCTGGTCTTAAGGCTGAGGGCATAATCACGGAAGAAGAATTTGAGCGAGCAAAGAGCGGGTTTATCGGCTCGTCAGTTGAAATCGCTGAAAACTCCATCGGGATTCTCAGGCAGCTTCATTCGCTGCTTCAATCCGGGGTGCTATCGGAGTCGGAATTCAATATGAAGAAATGGGACATTCTCAGCAAGAAGATTTGAAACCAATTTTGGGCGAAGAATTTCTACGGCTGAATTAGTAGGAGGGCGTGGGGCCCCTCGCTGGGTGGTGGGGGTCGTGCATCATCAAAGCCAGCAGTTTCTGCGGCACGGCCCTTTATTCAGGCAACGCCTGTTTTAGTGACATTTGCGAATCTTCGGAACCTCTGGGGGTTTTTCAAATCAAGTTGAAAGGTGCGGTATCTCTCTGATTCTCATCGGAACAGTTCGTACTTCTACGGGTCAAGAGTCAAATTCTTAGGAAGAAATTGAGGATCAACTTTTGGTGGCCAATCTGGATAAATACCAATATGGGTTAAGATCATTTAATGGGCTTATTTAACAAGAATCCAGAGGCATCAAATGACCGTCGAGAAGAGTGGTCGCGCAAAAAACACGACAAAGCACGTGAGAAATTGCTCAAGAAGGGCGTCGATCTGGACGGCTGTCTTTTACTAGATGATTCTATTGACGATGGGTCGTATGAGTATCTTCTGATCTTTCAAGACCGAGTTGAATACATCAGCATGACCGTGATTGGACGATTAGGAAAAGGCGTAGAGATAATTCCGATTTCACAAATTTCATCGGTTTCAACAAAGAAGAAATTGGGCGTGTTTGAAATTGTCCAAATCACTTCTTCTGGACGAGTCATTGAATTCAAGTCAGACCCGTACAACGCTCCAAAACTTAAGTCGAAGATTCTCGAACTAAAGAATGCCACCACTACAGAAACCTCAGATTCGCATTTGCCTGACCCCTCTGAACAATTGGTGAAGCTGTCCGATCTTCACAAGGCTGGGATCATTACTGATGAAGAGTTTTCAGCTAAGAAGGCTGAGTTGTTAAAGAGAATTTGATTGAAGAATTCACGGAGTTGTGCAACTTCAGATCTCTTGGATTCGGTGCACAATTGCCGTCCTCCAATTCACCTACTTTCTGTCAGCCAATTCCAAAGTCCCGTGCACATTTAGTGCACATACGCGTGTGTGCGATTCTTAACTACCAGCGTGTCAATCACTTTTCTGGCGCCCACGGTAGGAATCGGACCTACGACCTTCTGCTCCGGAGGCAGACGCTCTATCCACTGAGCTACGTGGGCAACTACAAGCAGACTACCTCGTGAATCTGGTGAGGCTTTTTACTCAAAATGAAGAAAATTCCTCACCAGAATCACAAATGACCATCACCTAGGGTGAGGTGATCAAAGCAAGACTGATCTCTCTCATAGTTGCGGGTGTGAGTCTGTTTGGTTGCGCTGATTCAACGACCACAGTCGCGCCGACGACGTCAACCCCGTCAACAAGCACGACGACGTCGACCACAACATCCACGACAACTACATCAACAACATCAACGACGACCACGATTCCAGTCCCGACCTATGTCTTTCCGTTTGCAATGCGCAAAGTCAGTTATGGGACTGACCATCACGATTATCCAGCTGTCGACGTGTTTGGTTGCAAAGCACTCATCATCGCCCCAACCAGTGGAACGATCGCGCAAGTCAACACGGTCGACAAATGGCGGGGCAGCGGAAATAATCCGGCGTATCGCGGCGGACACTTTGTCTCAATGATTGGCAACGACGGCGTGCGTTACTACTTTGCCCATCTTGCTGCCGTTGATGTTGTCGCAGGTCAGGTCGTTACAACGGGGACTCCACTTGGTGTCATGGGTCAAACTGGCAACGCCGCCAACTCGGCTTGTCATACCCACTTCGGAATTTCGTGGCCTTGCCCCGACAAAGAGTGGCAAGTACGTCGCGGCAAAATCTGGCCCCAGAAATATCTCGATGCGTGGCGAAACGGCGAGCAGTTATCTCCCGTTGATGAAATCGCTCAAGCCCAAGCCGCCGAACCCGACGCTTGTGCGATTGCGATGGCCGACCCCGACGCGCCACTCGCGTAACTAACCCACCCGTGACCACCTCTATCGGCAACAATGGAAGGGTTATGCCTACTCCTTCCAGCACCGACCCGCTGCTCATTCTTTCGAGCGCGTTGCAGACGGCTTTTGAAGCCGTCGCTGGTCGCGCCGGGATCGACCCCGTTATTCGATCGAGCGAACATGCCGACGCTCAGGCCAACGGTGCTTTGGCCCTCGCAAAAGAACTTGGTCAGAGCCCCCGCCAGGTTGCTGACGCAGTTCTTGCGCAATGCGCCGGACTCACTGACATCTGCTCGTCAGTTGAAGTGGCTGGTCCGGGCTTCTTGAATCTCGTATTCAACAACGATTTCCTCGCTGGTTTGCTCAAGCAAGTTTCGGATGATCCGCGACTCGGTATTGGCAAAGTAACCAAGCGCAAAGTTGTTATCGACTACTCAGCACCAAACGTCGCCAAAGAAATGCATGTCGGCCATTTGCGCACAACGGTCATTGGTGACTCCCTCGTGCGCATGCTCACCTTTGTTGGTCACGATGTCATTCGTGAAAATCACATCGGCGACTGGGGAACTCCCTTCGGCATGTTGATTGAACATCTGCTCGATCTCGGCGAAACCAAAGCGGCCGAGCATTTGTCGCTCGGCGACCTTGACGGTTTCTATAAGCAAGCCCGCGCCAAGTTTGATGGCGATGAAGCATTCCAGGTTCGAGCCCGTTCACGCGTGGTGCTATTGCAAGGTGGCGATGATGAAACTCGCCGTCTCTGGAAGTTGCTTGTCAATCTTTCGACACAACACTTCAACGCGGTCTACGAACTGCTCGGTGTTCTGTTGACCGATGACGACCTCATGGGTGAAAGCGCTTACAACGATCTTTTGCCACAAGTCATTACGCGTCTCGACAAGCTTGGACTCTTGCAACAGTCAGATGGTGCCGACGTTGTTTTCCCGCCTGGGTACACCAATCGCGAAGGCGATCCGTTGCCACTCATCGTGCAAAAGGGTCAAGGTGGATTCAACTACGCAACCAGCGACCTGGCGTGTGTGATTGATCGCATTGAACGTCTGAATGCCGACCTACTTCTTTATGTCGTTGGTGCACCACAGGCTCAACACTTATCAATGGTGTTCGATGTGGCGCACATGGCTGGTTGGCTCGCCGAACCCAACGAAGCAGTGCACGTTGCATTCGGAAATGTGCTCGGCTCCGATCGCAAGATGATGAAGAGCCGCAGTGGTGATCCGCTGAAGTTCATTGATCTTGTTGAAGAAGCAGTGACGCGTGCCGACGAATCAATCGCAACCAAGAATCCCAACCTTCCTGAAGCCGAACGCAAAGTGATTGCGCAGATGGTCGGAATCGGTGCAGTGAAGTACGCCGACCTCTCAACCGATCGTGTGCGCGACTACGTGTTCGATTGGGAACGCATGTTGTCGTTTGATGGCAATACTGGCCCGTACTTGCAATATGCGCACGCACGTATCTGCAGCATCTTCCGCCGCGCCGGCATCGAGCGTGAATCGGTTCGTAATATCACTCCGAATTTGGTTGAGCCACAAGAACGCGAATTGGCTATCAAACTGCTTGCGTTCAATGCGGCAGTTATTGACACCATTGACAAATACAGCCCGCATCGTTTGTGTACGTACATTTACGAACTCGCAACGACGTTCACTGCTTTCTACGAGCACTGCCCAGTGCTCAAAGCTGAAGACGAAAACATTCGCCAAAGCCGTTTGGCTCTATGCGATCTCACCGCCCGAGTGCTCAATCAAGGATTGGCATTACTCGGTATCGAAACTCCGGAGCAGATGTGAGAAAGATTTATGAGTAGTCGCCCAATTCCCCTTGATTTATTGCCCGATTCAGCAACGGTGAACAATGATGGTTCATTATCAATCGGTGGTTGCTCGGTTGCCGATCTTGCCGAACAATACGGAACTCCGTTGTTTGTCTACGACGAAGAACATATTCGTGAACGTTGCCGCCAGGCGGTTGCGGCATTCGGCGTCGATCGTGTTGTTTACGCATCAAAGGCCTTTTTGTGTTCGGCGATGGCGCGATTGGTCAGCGAAGAAGGACTATTGCTCGACGTTGCATCGGGTGGCGAGTTGTACGTTGCAATGCACGGGGGAGTGCCAGCGAGTCGTTGCACCCTTCATGGCAACAACAAGAGCATCGAAGAACTCGAATTGGCCATCACCAAAGGTGTGCGACACATTGTTGTCGACAGCTTTGACGAAATTGAGCGTTTAGAAACACTGAGTCGCCGCGGTCTGCCCGCACCAAAGTTGATGATTCGTGTGACGCCAGGTGTTCACGCACACACGCACGACTTCATTGCAACTGGTCAGGATGATTCAAAGTTTGGTTTCAACTTGGGCAATGGCGACGCAGCCAAAGCAATCGTGCGTATTCAAAATGGCGCAAGCGATGGCGCCAAGGCGGGCGAACTCATCGGCGTGCATTGCCACATCGGTTCAAATGTTCTCGCCGTGAATAGTTTTGCCAAGGCTGCCGAAATCATGGCCGAATTTTCAAAGCCATACGGATTACCCGAACTCACTCTTGGTGGCGGACTCGGTGTCGCCTATACCGAAGGTGAAGAAGCGCCGACCATCACAATGTGGGGTTCGGTCTTGCTCGACGCCTGTGAAACACTCGGAGTCACGGCAGAAGTTTCAGTTGAACCGGGTCGCGCCATTGTCGCTTCATCGGCAATCACGGTGTATCGCGTTGGCACCGTGAAAGAGATTCCCGGTATTCGTACCTACATCAGTGTCGATGGCGGAATGAGCGACAACCCGCGCCCGGTTTTATACGGCAGCGGATACGAAGCGTTTAAAACTTCTGATGTCATGGCTGAGCGTCCATTGAATGCACGCCTGGTGGGTAAGCATTGCGAGAGCGGTGACATCTTGATTTTTGAAGGCCAGTTTCCTGCCGATATTGCAGTAGGCGATCTGATTGCGACCCCAGTGACAGGGGCATATGGACATTCGATGGCTAGTAACTACAACAAAGTGCCTCGTCCAGCGGTGGTTTTCGTGGCCAATGGAAAGTCGCGTGTGGTCATTCGCCGCGAAACCTACGAAGACCTCGTACGGCTCGATGTCTAAATATCTATGTTTCTCTGAGCTCTCGCCAATAGCCTGAATCCTGTGACAACGGTTGAATCTCAGGGCAAGGTCGTACGCATCGGTGTACTCGGATGCGGCAACGTCGGCGCGGCTTTTGTGCGCCTCGTCGAGCAGCAAGGTGCCACGATTCAACTGCGGACCGGCATTCGCCTCGAAGTTGTCAGCGTGGCCGTTCGCAACATGTCGCGCGACCGCGATGTGCAACTGCCTGAAGGTCTCTTAACACGCGACGCTCACGCGGTGGTCGCCGACCCCAGCATCGATCTCATCGTTGAAGTCATTGGTGGCATCGAGCCCGCTCGTGAACTCATTACTGCCGCTCTTGCCGCTGGCAAGCCGGTGGTCACTGCCAACAAAGAACTTCTCGCAAATGTTGGTGCCGAACTGTATGCAGCGGCCGATGCTGCTGGTGTCGACTTGTTGTTTGAAGCAGCCGTTGCCGGTGGCGTTCCGGTGATTCGTGCGTTGCGCGAAAGCCTGCGCGGCGAACCTGTTTCACGCGTGATGGGAATTATCAACGGCACCACCAACTTCATTTTGACCAAGATGACCGAAGAAGGCGCCGACTATTCGGCTGCACTTTCTGAAGCACAACGTCTTGGTTTTGCCGAACGCGACCCAACAGCCGATGTCGAAGGATTCGATGCTGGAGCGAAAGCAGCCATTTTGGCGTCAATCGCCTTTGGCGCAAAAGTTGTTGCGGGCGATGTGTACCACGAAGGTATTAGTCGCGTCACTGCAGCCGATATCGCCGTAGCGAAGCGTTTGGGCTACGTCATTAAGTTGCTCGGTATTGCCGAACGCGATCGTGAAACTGGCGAAATCGCTGTACGCGTCCACCCCGCAATGGTGCCGAATCATCATCCGTTGGCCAGCGTGCGCGAAAGCTATAACGCCGTGTTCATCGAAGGCGATGCCGTCGGTTCATTGATGTTCTACGGTCGTGGTGCTGGCGGCAACCCGACTGCAAGTGCAGTTCTTGGCGATGTGATTGACGCCGCGGTGAACTTAGTGAAGGGCACCCACGGATCAATCGGAAGTTTTGCTAAGGCAATCATTCGACCGATTGACGAAACCAGTTCTGAATATTTGTTGTCGATGGAAGTTGCTGACAAGCCTGGGGTTTTGCACGCAGTCACTGGTGCATTTGCGAACAACGGCGTGAGTATTCGTGCAGCCGAACAAGAGGGCATCGGTGCCGATGCGCGCTTGGTATTCATTACCCACGTCGCCAAAGAGTCCGATCTTCAAGCAACTGTTCGTCAATTGCGCGACATGGATGTCGTGAAGCAAGTTGGCGGTTTGTTGCGCATCATAGGTTCTTGAGAAGTACTCGGAAACACGATGTCCAACATGCGTTATATCTCGACTCGCGGTCAAGCCCCAGAGCTTGGTTTTGCTGATGTTTTGTTGGCTGGTTTAGCGACCGACGGTGGGTTGTATGTGCCCACCGAATGGCCATCGCTTCCCTCGCTGCCAACTGGCGACTACGCATCGTTAGCTGCTGCAGTCATGCGACCGTATGTCATTCAAGATGGAGCAGCCGGCGACATTGACGACGCGGCATTTTCGGCAATGTGTTGTGATGCCTATGCGACTTTCCGTCACCCGGCCACCGTGCCATTGGTACAAATTGGTCCGAACGAATGGATCATGGAACTTTTCCATGGTCCAACTTTGGCTTTCAAAGATGTGGCGTTGCAGTTAGTCGGTCGTTTGTTCGATCATGTTTTGTCTGCTCGTAACGAACGCGTGATGATCGTTGGCGCAACAAGTGGCGACACTGGTTCGGCAGCCATTGATGGTGTGAAGGCTTGCAACAATGTCGACATCGTGATCTTGTATCCCGCTGGTCGCGTGAGTGACGTGCAACGTCGTCAAATGACCACGGTTGACTCATCAAATGTGCACACGGTTGCGATTGACGGA
>WLMQ01000027.1 GCA_009700145.1 Actinomycetota bacterium | reverse complement strand
TGCACAACTTTGACCCCGACGCCAATCGCAGCGTCTTCACAACAAATGAACA
Source organism: Actinomycetota bacterium (assembly GCA_009700145.1). Lineage (GTDB taxonomy): Bacteria > Actinomycetota > Acidimicrobiia > Acidimicrobiales > Ilumatobacteraceae > Casp-actino8. The sequence goes on along the minus strand of WLMQ01000027.1, from coordinate 18,895 downwards.
ATCACGTCATGCCGATCAACAGTTCATTGATTCGGCCACCGGAATCATTTGTTTCTTCGAAGAGGAAGCCTTTGACGACAAAGGCGATTTGAAACAGAGCAAAGAACTCAGCATCAATAAAATTGGTCACGCGATGCACGATCTCGATCCAGTTTTCGAATCATTCACTTACACCAACAAACTTGCTGATGTTGCGAGTGATATCGGAATGCCCGATGCCCTTGCATTACAAACGATGTACATCTGCAAGCAACCTCGCATCGGTGGCGAAGTGACTTGTCATCAAGATGCAACTTTCTTATATAGCGATCCCATCACCGTCACCGGATTCTGGTTTGCCATTGAAGATGCAACACTTGAAAATGGATGTTTGTGGGCAGCACCTGGTGGACACAAAACAACTTTGCGAAAAAAGTTTGTACGCAATGATGCGAACGACGGAGCGACGTTTGAAGTGCTCGATGGTGATCCACTCCCCATGCCCCCAACCGATTTAGTGCCACTTGAAGTAAAGGCCGGAACGCTAATTGTTCTGCACGGATTGTTGCCGCATTGGAGCGATGTCAATCGCAGCGACAAGAGCCGCCATGCGTATTCAATTCATTGCATTTCCGAATCGGCCATATACCCAGAGTGGAATTGGTTGCAACGCAATAGCGAATTGCCATTGCGCCGTCTTGACAAAGTGGCGGCATCATTATGACTACCGCAACTCCAGAGATTTTGCTACGAGCTCCAAAAGCACTCTTACACGATCATCTTGATGGTGGTCTACGACCCGCAACCGTCATTGAGCTCGCAAGCGAGTACGGCTACAAAACCCTGCCTACAACTGACGTTACCGATCTTTCGAAATGGTTTCACCGTGGCGCCAAGCGCAATGATTTAGTCCTATACCTCGAAACATTTGCCCACACCGTTGGCGTCATGCAAGACAAAGATGCCATTGAGCGCGTGGCCTACGAATGTGCGTACGACTTAGCAGCCGAAGGTGTTGTGTACGCCGAAGTGCGCATGGCCCCCGAGTTGTGCACCGAAAAGGGTCTCACTCTCGATGAAGTGATGCAGGCGATTCTTGATGGCTTCGCTCGAGGTAGTGCCGGAACCGATCTCGCGATCTATGCCATTTGCTCAGCGATGCGCACTGCACGTCGCAGTCTCGAAATTGCCGATCTTGCAGTGCGTTGGCGCGATCGCGGCGTTGTTGGCTTCGACATCGCTGGTGCAGAAGCCGGGCACCCACCGACTCGCCATCTTGAAGCGTTCAACCATGTCCAGCGCGAAAACTTTCACTCAACCATTCACGCAGGTGAAGCATTTGGCTTGCCCAGTATCTGGGAAGCCGTGCAGTTATGCGGGGCCGAACGTTTGGGTCACGGCGTGCGCATCGTCGACGACATCACTGGTCCTGTGGGTTCAGAACAACTCGGTCGCCTGGCGGCCTATGTGCGCGATCGCCGAATTCCGCTCGAATTGTGCCCCACTAGCAACGTCAACACCGGCGTCTGCGGATCGATCGCCGAACATCCGATCGGCATGTTGCGTCGCCTGCGATTTAGGGTCACGGTCAACACCGACAACCGTCTCATGAGCGACACCAGCATGACCAAAGAGTTCGTGCAATTGGCCGCAGCATTCGATTGGGGCCTTGAAGACTTTGAGTGGCTCACACTGAATGCCATGAAGAGTGCCTTTGCCCCCTTCCCCGAGCGCCTACGCATCATTAATGGGCTCGTGAAGCCCCGCTACGCCCTTTTGAAGGCCGAAGTTGCCATGGGGTCCGAAGCCCGCTGATGCGCGACAATAGGTGCATGGCTCATACCGCAGGCACCGTCGAAGTCACTGTTGTCAATCATCCCCTCATCGCCGATTCGCTCACGCGTATCCGTGACGTGACAACCCCCAACGCGTTGTTCCGCCAAGAACTCGAACGAGTCGGAATGCTGTTGCTCGCCGAGGCTACGCGCGATCTGCCGACGACCGAAATCAAAGTTCAGACTCCACTGACCGAAACTTCTGGTCGCGTTTTGAGTAGCCAGCCGGTGGTGATTCCCGTACTTCGGGCCGGGCTTGGTTTTGTTCATGCTGCCCAAGAACTCATGCCCAATGCCGACGTCGGGTTCATCGGCGTCAGTCGCGATGAGAAAACTTTTGAGCCCAAGCAATATGTCAACAAGTTGCCCGAGACTTTGGCCGGACGTGCTTGTTTCGTGCTCGATCCCATGTTGGCAACTGGTGGTTCATTGGCACATGCATGCGAATTATTGATGGAGCGCAACCCAACCGGACCAATCACAGTGATCTGCGTTTTGGCAGCACCCGAAGGTATTGAGTTCTTGAGGACAACGGGACTGAATTTGCGTATCTTCACCGCGTCAATTGATGAGCGACTCAATGAGCATGCGTTTATCGTCCCCGGACTCGGCGATGCCGGCGACCGTCAATTCGGTGCCCCTCACTGATTCATCAAAAGTTTTGGTTCACATTGGTGGGCCACCCCAAGCCGGCACACCAGATGGTGAACCGCCAAAGAGTTGATCCTTCGCCGCAGCCAAACCTTCGACGGTCCACTTCTTGTCGCCACCCGTCACCGAGTTGGCGATTTCAGTCGGACGAATGCGGTGCACCTGATCTCCCAACACAATGAACGTTTGCGCGTTGATATCGGAAGCATGATCGCTCGCCAAGAACGCGACCATCGGACTGATGTTGGCAGGATCGTACTTATCAAAGCCAGATTCGGGCTTCGTAAATTTCGGATTCACTTCGGTCATTGGCGTACGAGCACGCGGTGCAATGCAATTCACGGTCACGTTGTAGCGACCCAGTTCTCGAGCAAGGATTGTTGTCATTGTGACAATGCCACCTTTAGCAGAGCCATAGTTTCCTTGACCGGGTCCGCCAAACAAACCACTTTCACTCGTGGTGTTAATGATGCGACGTTGCGGCAAACCGCCGTCGGTTCCCTCAAGAACTTTGGCTTGGTTGCGCCAGTAGACCGCGGCGAAATGCGCCGGAGCGAAGTGACCTTTCAGGTGCACCGAAACCACGCTGTCGAACGGCGCCTCTTCCATTGAGAAGCTCATTGCATCACGAATGAAACCAGCGTTGTTGACCAAGATATGCAAATCACCAAACTCGCTGATGGCCCGTTGCACTAACGCTTCGGCAGCCGCCCAGTCACTCACACTTCCACGTTGTGCAACCGCTCGCCCACCACTCGCCACAATCGCTGCGGCAACGGCATCTGCTGATTCACCAAGATCATTAACCACGACTGCGGCACCTTCAGCGGCCAACAGTTCGGCATGGCAACGACCGACGCCTTGACCTGCTCCGGTAACTATGGCGACTTTGCCGGTTAATGCACCCATGGCGTAACTCCTCGTGTTGAACGGCGCCCAAGAGCCCCGCGAAATGTTTCTGATACCGTGTCAGAAACTAGTCGGAATTGAGCAAAGACCGATAACCGTTGGGGGCGATGGTGAACACAAAAAATACAAATCGTCGCCCAGTCGCGCTGATCACTGGCGCGAATCGGGGTATTCGAAGCGAAATCAGACGCTCGCAGGAAGATTTCTACGAAGCACTTGGCGACCAGGAATACGAACGCTTACTCTCGATCTCTGTGACGAATGGAAAACTTGTATGAGCAACACCACACCTGACACATACGTCATTGGGCCGACCAATCAAGACATGTTGTTACCCGAGCCCGAACTATCACCGATTTACTACACGCTGATTTCGGTCGATGACCATCTCGTTGAGCCACCCGACATGTTTGACGGTCGTTTACCGAAAGCACTTCAGTCGCAAGCACCTCGACTCATTGTGAATGACCGTGGGCATCAAGTGTGGTCCTTCGACGATCAGATCTTTAGTCAGGTCGGTATGAACGCAGTTGTTGGACGCAAGCCAGAACTTCGTTCACTCGAACCAGCGCGCTTCGAAGATATGCGTCGAGGTTGTTGGGACATTGATGAACGCATCAAAGATATGGACCTCATCGGTTGCTGGGCATCGCTTAACTTCCCATCCCAAGTAGCTGGTTTTGCTGGTCGCATTTTTAGTGCGTGCAAAAATCCAGAAGTTGGTCTTGCAACAATGCGCGCCTGGAACGACTGGCTCTACGAAGAGTGGTGGCAGAAATACCCCGACCGCATCATCCCGTGCGGAATTACTTGGCTTGCTCCTGGCCCCGACGGAACTGCTCGACTTGGTGCCGACGAAATTCGCCGCAATGCCGAACGTGGATTTGTTTCGGTAACTTTGCCCGAACGTCCACACAATGTTGGTTTCCCAAGTTTGTTTAGTGGTTGGTGGGACCCGATCATTGAAGCCTGCGTTGAAACTGACACCGTGATTTCGTTGCATGTTGGTTCATCAGGCATGCACGCAATGCCCGAGGGAGCACCGTCACTTCAACTTGGGGCCACATTGTTTGGTCAACTATCGCTCACCGCATGTGCCGAATGGTTGTGGAGCGGATACGCAAACAAATACCCCACTCTGAAGATTGCGATGAGCGAAGGTGGCATTGGTTGGGTTCCGATGTTGCTTGATCGTCTTGAAAATGTGGTTGATCGCAGTGGCTATGGCGCGGGCTGGGATATTCGACCCGCCGATTTATTGCGCCGCAACTTTTGGTTCTGCACCATTGACGACCCGTCAACCATTGATCTCCATGATGTCATCGGCGACGATCACATCATGGTTGAAATCGATTACCCCCATGGCGACAGCACCTGGCCGAACAGTCAATCCATTTTGCGAGATGCTTGGGGCCACTTGTCTCCACAACTCCTGCGTAAGTTCTGTTGCGAGAATGCCGCTGCGCTCTACCGCCATCCTCTGCCGGCACGAATCGTTCCATGACCACTGTCGCCGCACTGATTCGAGCCAGAAAAGGCGACCAGCACGCCGGCTACATCTTTGAAGGACGCACCTACACCTGGGATGAAGTTGTTTCTGAGTCAGCTGTTCGTGCCTCTATTTTGGCCGAACTACTTTCAGATGATCGCCCGCCTCATGTCGGAATCCTTCTTGAGAACACTCCCGACTATCTCTTTTGGATCGGTGGCGCGGCGCTTGTTGGTGCGTGCATTGTTGGCATCAACCCAACCCGGCGTGGAAGCGAACTAGAACGCGATATCCAGCACACCGATTGCCAAATCATAGTAAGTGATCAAAATGGCATACAACTCATTGACGGTCTACAAACTGGAGTTGACAAGAACAAAGTCATTGACGTTGACTCCATTCAACACCGCGATCAGCTTTTGCAACATCGCAATGCGGCACTCCCCGATCACGAGCCCGACGAAAACAGTATTCTTTTCTTGCTCTTCACATCTGGCTCAACAAGCGCACCTAAAGCCGTTGTCTGCACCAATCAACGTATGGCCACTGCCAGCGTGCGCGCTGGGCAAATTTACGGAGTCACCGCCGACGAGGTTTGCTATTGCCCGATGCCACTATTCCATGGCAACGCGTTGATGGCCTGTTGGGGGCCGGCCCTTGCCGTTGGAGCAACTCTGGTTCTTCGCCGCAAATTTTCCGCAAGCAATTTTATGCCCGATATTCGCGCCCATCAATGCACCTACTTCACCTATGTCGGGCGAACTATTGCCTACATCCTTGGCCAGCCTGTTTCGAGTGAGGATCAAAACAACACGTTGCGTCTCGGGTTTGGCACTGAAGCAAGTGCCCTAGACCGCGAACGCTTTCTTGAACGATTTGGTTGCGACTTGGTTGAAGGTTATGGATCAAGCGAAAGTGTCGTGGCGATCATTCGCACGCCCGAGACACCCGCTAACGCGCTCGGTAAAGAACGAGCCGATATGGCCGGTCAGGTGAGCATTATTGATCCCGACACCAACATTGAGTGCCCGAGAGTTCAATTTGACGAATTTGGGGCAATCACAAATCCCGAGTGCATCGGCGAAATCGTCAGTCTGAGCGGTGGAACTTCGTTCGAGGGTTACTACAACAACCACGAAGCCTCAACTGAACGCGTTCGCAACGGCTGGTATTGGACTGGGGATCTAGGCTATCGAGATGATGCTGGGTTCTTCTATTTTGGAGGACGCAGCGCCGATTGGCTGCGCGTCGATATTGAGAACTTTGCAGCCGGGCCAGTCGAAAATATCGTCTCGCGGTTTCCCGGAGTTGTGATGGCCGCCGTCTACCCCGTTCCCGACCCAACGACTGGCGACATGGTGATGGTGGCTGTTGAGATGAATGAAGCTGCAGAGTTTTTGCCGCACGAATTTGATGAATTTCTGGCGCAGCAGCGCGACCTTGGCACTAAGTGGTCGCCACAAATTGTTCGGGTGATCACAGCGATGCCCCTCACTGCCAATAACAAGGTACATAAACCACCGCTACGTGCGAGCAAGTGGCTCACATCTGATTCGCACTATTGGCGATCAGAGCGCAACCAGTCGCTGCGACTCATGACCGAAGCTGACAAGATTGATCTTGAACAACGCTTTGCATCTAATGGCCGAAGCCACATCTTATCAGCGCTCTAATTCAAACTTCAGTTTCCTGATTTCCACGTCTGCCAAGATTCGAGGCATTCAGGCAACTCACCTCGGCCCGTTTGATTTGCTGGCCAATTCGCATCATCGAGTCCTACTGGCGCGTTGGGCATGGTGTGGCCGTACCATAGCAAGTGCTTACGTCGAGCAAACAACCAATGTCCTTCAACACACTTGTATGTATCGTGATATTGAATTTGTTGGATGATCCAGTTTCCATCGGCATCTTCAATTTCACCACGACATGACACAATTCCAGTCGCGTTGGACTGATCAGCAACATCAATCAAATGATTATTGACTTGCAGAATCACCCGACCCAATGCGTGCATCTGACCATCAAAACTTTGTTTCAAAGCCGGCGTTCCCGAAGTTTCACGGGTGACTTTGATATCTGGGATAAACAGTGCAGCAAGATTTTGCGTATCTCGAGCACCATAGAAAATCGCGTACCGACTTGCTAGTTGACGAATCTCTTCAGATGCAATCAGCCATGCAACGGGGTCAACTTGACGCAAGGCATTCGAGTGTGTCACGTTCGCGGACCTCCGGGCAGTGGATGCGGATGTGCGGTTGGTTGCAGTAGCGCATCAGTTCCACCATCAACAAACAAAATTTGACCAACCACGTACGACGATTCCTCCGATAGCAAGAAGGCAACTGCAGATGCAATCTCTTCTGGCTTGCCCCAACGTCCACGTGGAATTGGAATCATTTCCAGGGATTTTTTGACTTCTGGCAAATCCAACAACGGCCGCGTCATCCCCGTGTCAATCACACCAGGGGCGACTGCATTCAAACGAATCCCCGATTTGATCCAATCGGCAGATTGCATGCGCACCCAAAATGCAATCGCCAATTTTCCGGCGGGGTACGCAATGTATTCATCTTTAACGTTGTGACGTGCGACGACCGTTTCTTCATCTTCGTTGAGATACGCAAAAGCTTCTTCTAGTGACAAGCCTGGGGTCATCGTTGTTGAGTTCGATGAAATCATGACAACAGCCGGATTCGTGCCCCGCTCCAAGGCCGGTCGCAATCCATTCACAATGGCCAAGGTCCCATAGAAGTTGACTCGAACTTTCAATTCATTAGGAGCCGGGTTACTGACCCCAGCACATGGCACCAGTCCGTCCAATACTCCCCCACACAGCGCAGTCACTTCATCAACAATGCGTTGCCGATCTGCGGACTTTGCAAGATCACCGCATACATCGGCGTCTCGAAGATCGACTCCGATCACCCGATGACCCTGAGCAACGAGTTTTGCCTGTGTGGCAGCACCAATTCCTGATGCCGTTCCTGTGACACAGATTGTCCCCATGACTGCCCCTCGATTCAAATACCGTTTCTGACAGTGTGTCAGATCGCAGGAGTACTTCACGGATCGCTACGGTTGAAGCATGCGTTCCATCGTTTGCAATCAGTTTGCCCCCCTGTCCGAATTGCAGCTTGAGGAAAAGCCTGCGCCCGAACTCTTCCCAGGTTCTGTTCGTATTGCCGTCACAGCATGTGGCGTCAATTTCGTCGATGCCCTGTTTGTTCAAGGCAAATACCAAATCAAACCGCCAACGCCATTTGTTCCAGGAATGGAAGTCGTCGGCCGCATTACCGAAGTCGCCCCAGACGTCACCGATGTGGCGCTCGGTTCGCGAGTATTCGCCAATGTTGGCCTCGGAGGTTTTAGTTCTGAGGCGGTTGTGTCGGCCAAGCGCATTATGAAACTGCCCGACACTCTGTCTGATGGTCAGGCCGCAACGTTCATGCAGAGTTATCTCACCGCCTGGTTCGCTCTTGTTGAACGTGCACATGTCGAACGCGACAAGCATCTCTTGGTTTTAGGTGCCGGTAGTGGAGTTGGTCTTGGCGCTGTTGATGTCGGTCGGGCACTTGGATTGCGAGTTATTGCCGCCGCTTCAACAGAAGAAAAACGCAATCTCGCACTTGAACGTGGCGCTTTCGCAGTCATTGATTCAACATTGCCGGCCGATCAAGTCAAGGAAGAAGCCAAACGTCTCTCTGGAGGCGGAATCGATTACTTGTACGACCCTGTAGGCGGCGATCTCGGCGAAACTTGTCTACGCGCCCTCACCGATGACGGTCAATATCTTGTGATCGGCTTTGTGGCCGGTATCCCGAAACTTCCGGCCAATCAAGTGCTGCTGCGTAACCGTCGAGTCACAGGTGTTGATTGGGGCGGTTGGGCTGGCAAGAACCCTGGGCTCAATGATCGCATGTTGGCCGAAGTTATGGCTTTGATTGCGGCTGGAGAACTTCGACCCGTCGAACCTCAGACATATCCGCTTGAACAAGCTGCTCAAGCATTGCAAGACCTCGAAGACCGAAAGGTCGCCGGAAAAATAGCCTTGATCCCCTAACGAATCAATCCAACAATGCTCCACGATTGTTGGCAGCGAACTTTGCACGGAGCTCAGTTGCTTCGACCCGAGTGAATCGCGAAAAGGCAATCTCTTTTACTGGACGCCACCACAACTGAGCATTGTCATGAATCTCGACATCGTGCCAACGGCGCAGAACGAGTTCACGTTTAATCACCTTGTTTGACGGGGTCATCGGGAACTCTTCAACAATCTGCACAAAGGTCGGCACCCACTTCGGACCGAGATCGGTTTGTGCTCGCAAGAACTCGGCAAACTCGTCTGGGTTAATTGCTGTCCCTGGTTGTATCTGTAGCGCAGCCATGACGCGATCACCCATGTCGAAATCTGGAATGCCATACACAGCAGCAAGAATGACATCGGGATGGCGCATCAAAATACGTTCAATGGGAGCGCCTGCAAAGTTCTCGCCGTCGACACGCATCCAATCGGCACTGCGTCCTGCGAAATAGAAAAAGCCGTCGGCATCACGATACGCGAGATCGCCTGTCCAGTAGGCGCCGTCGCGAATACGTTCGCGATTTGCTTCAGGGTTATTCCAGTAGCCCTCGAAAGTTCCGCCACCACCATTAACGATTTCGCCGGTGGCTTCCTCTGAGTTCATTAAACGGCCATCAGTATCAAAAATCGCGCGTGGACATTCTTGATTAGTTGCAGGATCGCGCACAGTAATAGTGGCTTGAGCCGCTACACCAAGCGAACCAGTTGGCATATTAGGGACTCGCACAATAGATGCACCAGTCTCGGTCTGTCCGTAGCCATCAGTGAGTTTGCAATCAAAACGTTCGGCAAATCGCAACAGATCAATTTCGGAACCCTCATTACCGAAACCACGGCGCAAGGGATTGTCGCAATCATCGTCTTGTTCGGGAGTTGCCAAAATATAGGTCAACGGCTTGCCCACATAGTTGAAGTACGTTGCGCCAAATTTACGGACATCAGACAAGAACTCACTCGCCGAGAATTTACGGCGCAAGGCAATCGTTGATCCGTAAACCAAACTTGGAGCCCAAGCTGTGAACAACGCATTTGAATGAAATAGGGGCATGCAAATGTACGTCGTATCTTCTGGCGTCAGCGCAATGATCATGTTCATTGACTGGGCCACAAAATTGAGTCGCTGATGGCTCGTGATAACCGCCTTTGGCGCACCACTCGTGCCAGAGGTGAAAAGCAACAAAAACGTATCGGCAGGTTGAACTGGGCAGTCTTGCGCGGTGGGCAACGACGCGCCGGCATAAGCCGAAATCTTCTTCGCGTAATTGTCGGACTCGACAACCAAGACACCATCATCGGTGACGCCGAGGTCAAGCCCATCAAGCAGATCAACTTGACTTATTTCGGTCACGACAATTTGGCACGAGGTGTGGGAAATATCGCGAGCAAGTTCGGCGCCCCGACGAGTCGGGTTAATACCGACGATCACCGACCCAGTTACTGCCGCAACGCCCAACCACATTGTGAACTCTGGAGTGTTCTCCAGCAATAATCCAATGTGCGGGGATGTGCCCTCGGGGCGACTTCGCAAAATATTGAGCCATAACGCAGCCCGCGACGCGACTCCCGAACACCATTCGCGATACGTCATTGATTCATCATCAAAGCGGATAGCAACGTTGTCGTCAGTGCTGCGAGCACGGACATGATCGGCAAAAGTCACGACCGCATTTTCAGAGCTCACGAGCAACCCGATTCGCAGTGTGTATTGCACCCTCGATGTAACCGATATCCACGGCGTCTCCTACTACTTGAACTCGTATTCCTAGATCGCCTAGCGATTCTGCCAACTGCACATTTGGTTCAACTTGTGATGCAACAACGACCGAATCACCGCGAACTTCAAACTCATTGTCTCCGCTTCGATAGCGCACCGAAACTTTGTCAATAGAAACCACTGCAGCATCGCGAACTAGAACAACTCCGTGCTTAGTGGCCTTATTAACCGCGGTCCATCGACGAGGCATCGCCATCGGAAGTCCCATATGTGGACCTTCCTCGAGAACTGTGACATGACGACCGCGCTCAGCAAGAAACTCTGCGAGTTCAAGCCCGACCAAGCCTCCGCCGATCACAACAACTCGCTTACCTATGGGCATCCAAGTCTTCGAGAGCGTTCGAATACGATCGGCCGAGTTCAACAGTCCGAATGTTCTGCCAGCAGCCACTGCAATTTTTCCAAACGAACCAAGTGACCGTTGATCAGCACCTGCCTCGCCAGTGATGACACCGCGCAAGGCATCCCCCGTCAGCACATGTGGCAGGTTGGCCCCCGGCACATCTGGTAGTCCACGACGAGCCCCTGTTGCCACGACAATTTCATCGGCATTCAATGCAGCGATGACTTCACGAGTTGCCTCAGTTGATAACAAAACATCAACATCGAGTCGTTGAATTTCGTGAGTGAGCCAATCAACTAACAATTGATTAGCCGGAGTCGTCAACTGCGAGAACCACATCGTGCCGCCTAGACGTGATCCTTTTTCGATCAAAGTGACCTTGGCACCCCGGAGTGCCGAAACTCGCGCCGCCTCCATACCTGCAGGTCCACCGCCGATTACGACAACATGTTTTGCCGTCGGCATTGGAGCAAAAACTGCGACGCTTTCATTACACAATGCAGGGTTAACTGCGCACTTCGGATTACCGTCAAAGAAATTTTGCTCAACGCATACATAACAGTTGATACAGGGGCGAACTGAAGCACGTTGACCTTCGCGAATCTTGTTCACCAATTCGGCGTCGGCCAACAATTGGCGACCCATTGAGACAAAATCACATTCTCCGAGTGACAACATCTCATCAGCAATCTCAGGAAGCATTCGACCAACCGCGATCACCGGAACGGTCACATGCCGCTTTACTGTTTTGGTGTATTCACGGTATTGAGCAACTTCGGACGGCAAAGGTCCTTGCGTGAAATCGGCAAATGGATTGTGCGCATTCGCCGACACATGAATCGCATCTGCACCAGCCTCTTCAATGAGCGCTGAAGCACGGGCCGTTTCTTCTGGAGTAAGCCCGTCTTCAAGACCGAATTCAAAACCATTAACACGAACGAGCACGGGATAGTCAACACCAACTACCTGTTTGACGGCTCTCACTACTTCGCAGGTGAGCCGTGCTCGATTTTCGAGTGAGCCTCCCCAGCGATCATCACGCTTGTTGTATCCACGTGAAAGGAATGTCGAAAGCAGATACCCGTGCGCCGCATGAATTTCGATTGCATCGACACCTGCTTGTTTCACTCGTCGAGCAGCCTGAGCGAACTGGTCGATGACCCATGCCAGATCATCTTCATCAGCAATCTTGTACGTCGTTTTCTTTCCCTGCGTCGCAGTTGCCAAGCCCATTAGCTCGGACATCGGATTATCGCGAAGCGCAGATAGGTCTGGCTTTCCCTCCAGCAACGATGGGACCAACTGTGGTCGACCATCGGCAGTATCAACACTTGCTGTCTTGCCGTGATGACACAACTGCATGCACAGTTTTCCGCCCACACCATGAACCGAATCGGCGAGTCGCTTGATTCCTGGAATGAACTTGTCATCAGAGAATGCGGGTTGATGCCGACTCGTTGCTCCCATTGGCCAGGCAACCGCTCCGGTGCCAGTGATGACCATTGCCGTACCGCCTGCAGCGCGCGCGGTGTAATGGGCGATTTCGCCGTCACTAATTTCGCCTTCAACGCACAGGTTCATATCCATCGCTGGAAGAAACACACGGTTGCTGAGATCAAGCCCCGCGATGCGGCCGGGAGCAAGAAGTGCATTAAAATGTGTATTGGCCATGACGGATTCTCTCGAAGACTTTCAGTCTTTGGTATTGCTGCGCTGAATTGCGCGCTCATCGGTACCTAGATAACTCGCGATGACCGCCGGATTACTTCGGATCGCTTCAGGCGTACCTTCGGCAATGACATGTCCCGCTTCTAGACAGTAAATGCGATCAGAAATAGACATCACCATCGGCATGTCATGTTCAATAATCAAAATTGAAGCTCCGAGTTCTTCTTTAATCAGGCGAATGAGTGGTCCGAAGGCTTCAGTTTCTCGTTGTGCAACACCAGCAGTTGGTTCATCAAGCAACATCAGCTTCGAATCCAAAGCAATCAAGGAACCAAGCTCGACGATGCGTCGAGTTCCGGTTGACAATTCACCCATCAATGAGTCGGCGTAACGACCCAGACCAAGATACGAAATGATTTCGTCAGCTTCGCGTCGTTTTCTTCCCTCATGTTTAGGCGACGGAGGCAGCGCCAAAATTGATGGAATAAGAATGGAACGTTGACGAGACTCAAGAGCGACCATCAACGTTTCACGAACAGTCAGCGAACTGAATAGTCGCGCATTTTGAAATGCCCGACCTTGGCCCAGTCGGGCACGCTTATATGCCGGCATCTTTGAAATGTCTTGACCAAACAGTTCGATGATTCCCGACGAAGGCACAAAACCCGATACCGCATTGAGGATCGTTGTTTTACCTGCACCGTTTGTTCCGATGAGACCGACTACTTCACCGCTTCGAACTTCCAGCGACACGTCATTAATGATCGTGCGTCCACCCAATGTGACAAAGAGACCCTTTGTCACCAACGGTGAGTCTGTTTCTTTTACTTGCTTACCAGTGCCGAGCGAGGCGACTGCCACGCCATCTTTACGAACTGGTGGTGCCCAATTTGAACGACGCGCAATCCAGTTCAACAAATTGTCTCGCGCGGCGTGAACGATTGAAATCAGTCCACTCGGGAAATACAGAAGAACAATCAACATTCCGAATCCACTAGCAAAAAGTTCGACTTGTTTCGTGCCGTCAAAGAAAAGCGGAACGGCAATGATCAAAAGTGTTCCCAGGACGGCTCCGGTGATGGAACCGATACCCCCGACCACAGCTACCGAAACAATGCGTAACGATTCATCAAAGTCAAAAAGCAATCCATCAACTTTGAATTGAGCATTTCGTGCAACGAGTGGCAACAAGCCGCCTGCCAAAGCCGCAAGTCCACCCGATACCGCAAAGGCCAAAAGTTTGGCCCGGTTCGGGGCGACCGTGTAGGCCGAAGACGCTGTCTCGTTGTCTCGCGTTGCGATGATTGATCGCCCGATTCCGGTGCGACGAATTCTCCAAACCAACAAACATGACACGAGCGCCATCAGCAAAACGAAGTAGTACACCCCGTCAAAGTTTTTACCCTTGACGGTCCAGAAAATTAAGCGGAAACCTTCATTTCGATCAACGTTGAGCTGCGCACTTCCACCGCCACCAGGAGCGAACTTCTCACCAACGATGAACCATGAACGAATCGCCAAGCCGAATCCCAAGGTGACAACAGCGAGGTACAAACCTTTCACGCGCAATGCCGGAATTCCAACAATGACAGCGGCAATGACACCCCACGTTACGCCAATCGGTAGTGCCACCAAATATGGCAGGTCATTGGCGTAATGGATCGTGAGATACGAGCCAAGGGCGACGAACCCGAATTGACCCAACGAAAGTTGTCCGCCCCATCCAGTCACCACCGTGACCGAGAGGGCGATAATCAGATACACCGGGACCGAAGAAAACTTCAGCATGTCGCTGGCCTTATCGACTTGGCTAGGAAGTACCAGTGCAAGCGCAGCGATCAGACCGAATCCCGCAAATGTCAAACCTCGATACAACGGATGCTTCGTCAATTCAACACGAGCGGCACGAACTTTAGAAGAGAGTTGCCAAGCCTCGTCTTTCATCGACGCCGAACGTCCGACCGTGAACAGCACGACGATGATGACAACAAATAGTACGGCGATATTTGAACCTGTCGGCAAGTCACCGCTTAATGACCATGTAATCAAGAATCGATCAACAACGCCAGCCAAGAGTCCGCCGACAAGTGTCCATGTAAACGATTTCATTCGGCCCACCATCGCTGCGACAAGCGAGAGAAGAAGCATCTTGGGACCCAAAGCATTTTGCACCGAAGCAATCGACCCACTTTGCAGCGGGGCAATTAACAGTGCGCTCAATGCTGCGAGCAATCCGGCCAATGCCCACACCTTTGTTGAGACACTGCGAACTCCGATTCCAGCAAGGCGAGCTGCCGGGAAATTATCCGCAGTCGCGCGAACATTCATACCGAATGCGCTGCGATGGAATAACCAACCCAAAAAGATCATGAGCGCTGGCACAAAAAGTAGCACAGTGAGTTGTGGTCCTGTGACATTGACGCCTGCCACTTCCCAACTTCCGCTAATCAACACCGGGAAAGAAACGTTTGTCGCTTGTTCGTCAGGAATCGGTAGACGTAACTGCAGTAACTGAATCACTTGTGTCAGACCAAGAGTGGCAACGAAAAGCAAGAGCCGAGGTTGAGTAAACAACCGTCGAAGCACTAACTCGGCCGCGACTCCAAGCAACACTCCACAGATCAAGGCAATGGGCAACGACAATCCGTAGGCGATGTCATAGCGCACCTGCAAAAGCGCCATGATGTAGCCGCCAAATGCACCGATTTGTCCGTGCGCAAAGTTGATAACTCCCGTCGCTCGATAAATCAGCAACAATCCAAACGCAACCAATGAATAGACGAGCCCTTGTATGAGCCCATCGAACAAAATGTTGTTGGAGTAGGTCAGAGCGATGAGTGCACTCATGCGCCAGCTCCTGACAAGAAGACGGCTCGCAAAAGATCGTCGCGGTCAAGAAGTTCTTGGGCCGGTCCCTCAAACTTCACTTGGCCTCGTTCCATAAAGACAGCACGATCGGCAATCGAGAGAGCCACGTTCACCGATTGTTCAACGATGACCATGGTGACTCCTTGCTCTTTGAGCTTCTCCACAATCTTCAACAAATCTTGCACGACAACGGGCGCCAGACCGAGCGAAAGTTCGTCGATGCACAACAGCTCGGGATCGAGCATGACTGCCTTGGCTAACGCCAGCATTTGTTGCTGACCACCCGACAACGATCCAGCTCGCTGGTCTCGTCGCTGCCACAAAATGTCAAATGTTTCGTACACCCGCGCCAATTTTTCTTTGCGCTTGCCGTGGTCGGCGATCTGACGACTCCAGACCTGAAGGTTTTCTTCAACCGTCATCGAACTAAACACCGCTTCGCCGCCAGGAACTAGTACCAATCCCATTGAGGCTCGGTACTGCGGCTCAACCAAAGTGATCGTACGGCCGTTCATACGCACGACTCCCCGATCTGGCATCACAAGACCAGAGATCGCCTTCAGGATCGTTGACTTGCCCGCACCGTTTGTTCCGAGCAAGGCAAGCACTTCGCCTTTACGAACATCAAAACCTACGTCGAAAAGAACCTGCAAGTTTCCATAGCTGACATCCACATTGCGTACTTGCAAAACCGGAATGTTGCCAGGATCATTTTGCAATCGCAGCAACTCAGCTTGCTGCTCTTTCAATTCGCCAATTGTGAGCGCAATATCGCGTTTCATAAACCGACTGCCGTAGATGATCAGAAGTCCGCCAATCAGCGCAGCGGGTGGCACAACCGCTGTCAATGCCGTACGTTCACCGTGCGCATCAGATAATCCACCAGCAAGCAAGCCACCAAAGAAACCACCCATCAAGAAGATATACACGCCAACCATGGCAAAAGCTTGTGAACGCATTTGGTACGGAACAATGGCCGAAATGGCCGGGCCCATCTGAGTGAACGCTGCACCTTGAAATGCATTACCGATCGTGACAAACGCGATCATCGCAACAGCGCTATGGAAGCGCAATCCGACAGTGACAAAAACTCCGTAAAACAGAATGCACATACCCATCATGCGCAATGCCGAAGGAGGATCACGGCGGAACAATTTTTCACCAATGCGACCAGCCAGCGGAATACCGATCAACGCGCCAGACCAAGTAATTGCCCCAACCCATCCCCGTGTAAACGCGCTGTAGTTATAGGAGTTTTTCAATAGCAAGTTGAATGCACCTGGAACAGCAATCAAGGCAAAGCCAAGAACTCCAATTCCGACAACTAAGAAGTAGAACGTGCGCACTTTCTTTAATCGCTGAAAAGCTGCCGATAACAACACCGGAGGTTCGGCTTCTGCCTCAACAACTTCTGTACCCAAAACTGCTTGTTGTTCTTGACGACCGCGCACTGGTTCTTTCATCGTGAATGACCACAAGATGGTGAGACCTGCCGGAATAAGCAGCGCAAAGAAAACGACACGCCAATCACCGGCATCGTTACCAGCAGCAACCACTATCGCTCCAGCAAACAATGGTCCAAGCACTTGACCAAGCGGACGACCAAGCGCTTCTATTGCAAAGATTCGAGTACGAACAGCAAGCGGATATTGATCGGCGACAAGAGATGGCCCAATAGGTACCCGGGCCGAAGCACCAAACCCCGAGCCGGCTCGTGCTAATCCCATCTGGAAGGTATTGACAACCGACCCAGTGATGGCGACAAACGCGAGCCATAAGGCCGATGCCGCTGACATCACACGCACTCGACGACGACGATCGGCCAGCCAAGCAAACGGAAGAGTTGCCAACACCAGGACGACGCCACCAAAACTTTGTAAACCTAGAAGAACAGTGTCAGATACTCCAAGAGTTGCCTGAATATCTGGTCCCAGGACTTGCATCGCCACCCGGTCAAATTCTTCAAAAACCGTGAACAACAGCAAAACCGTGGCCACTCGGAATCCGCCAATGCGCAGGCCTTCACGCAACTTCATCGATTCTTGAGGGGCCGCTATGTCATCGTCGGCTTCATTGGCCTGGGCGTCGCGATCCCGGCGACTTTGCTCATCAACCACAATCGATGAAGCCAGCGCCGCAGCCGAAGGTCCGGCGACTTGTTTCCCCTCAAATTCCTGCATATTCCCCCTGAAACTTCTCTTGGAACAATAGTGCGACTCAGTTCAACTTCTCACGGCGAATCAGAAAAATCTGACGGTCCGTCAGAAGTTTCTGACGGTCCGTCAGAAACGGTCAGATTCTCTGCTAAGTTGCCCATGCGGCTGGTCTAGTGGCCAACCGACTTCACAACTTCCGAGGGGGATATCACATGAAGAAATCACGTATTGCGCTTGCATTCATAGCCGGCGCATCACTCATCGTTGCCGCTTGTGGCGGTGACGACGGTGGCTCAGTAGCTACTGACGCTCCTGCTGCCAGCGAGGCTCCGGCCTCAAGCGAGGCTCCTGTTACCGAGGCGCCAGCCGAAGAACTCACAGCCTCAGACATCGGCATCACTGCCGACACCATCAAGATCGGCGTCGCGGTCTCTGACCTCGAAGCCATTCGGGCCATGGGAATCTCGATTCCTGAGACATTGACGACTGACCACTTGTTTGATCGTTGGAACGTCTTCTTCGAAAAGTGGAACGCCGAAGGCGGCATTAATGGACGTATGGTCGAACCAGTTCGCCTCGTCTGGAACCCGCTTGATCCAAGCACGTTCGATACTTTGGTTGCCGACGCAACGGTTAACAATGAACTGTTTATGGTCGTGAATGGAACCGGATTGTCCTCGACCGCTCGTGGATTACTCCTCGCCGCGGGCGTACCAATCATGTACGGAGACGTCATGGGCCAAGCAGAACTTGACACCGGTCTCGCGATTTCTCTCTCCGCACCATCTGAAACTGTTGCTGAAGCCGGAGTCACCGCATGGATGAACTCAACTGATGCAGCACCTGGCTCAGTTGTTGGAGTTCTCTCGAACAATACTTTGGTCGGGGCTGCCGCGGGCAAAGCGGCTGAAGCTGCGTTGACCGCTGGTGGATTCACACCGAAGTTGATTGAGATCAACTCAACGCAGGGCGACGCAGCTGCCACCAACGAAGAAGGCGCAGCAGCCGTTGCCGTCTTCGAAGCTGAAGGCGTTGTTCAGACTTTCGTTTCGACACCATTCACTGAAACCCAAGGTTTCTGGGGTGCTGCTGCCGCTGCCGGTTTGAAGTTCTCGTTGCTTGATACTTCATCATCTGGTTGT
>WLMQ01000026.1 GCA_009700145.1 Actinomycetota bacterium | reverse complement strand
TTTTCTTCAGAACCGCGATGATGATCGACGGCAAAGAGAACGGTGTTCGCTTGACGCGCCGCATCACCTAACCAAATAGTTGAACGTCCGCAATACGAACCAACTTCAAGTAATGGCAAACCAGGTAACGAACGCGCTGCAGCAAGTGCTGCTTCATGTAATGCATCACCTTCGTCAACGGGCATAAAGCCAGTTGTTGCAAGAGCTAATTCGCGCAGTTGCGCAGAGATCACCACTTATCCCAGTGAATGATCGTTTCTGCATCGGGACGTGCGGCTGCTTTGAAGTCGGTTCCCTTGGTGAATGCCAATGGTGACAAGCAAACCTGTTGCACGGTGTCGAAGGGAATTCCCAAGATGTCAGCAACTTGCTGTTCCATCATGAGGTGCACAGTGGTCCAAGCGGTTCCCATGCCACGGGCACGAGCAGCCAACATGAAGCTCCACATGGCCGGCAAAATATTTGCCATCACCGAAGAAGCCATCATGCCCAGACCACCAGCGGCCTCGGTACGACCACCGACGTTGCATGGGATCACCAATACGGGTGCATCACCCATGTGGTCACCCAGGAAGTCAGCCGAGTCAGCCGAACGCTGCTGCTGCTTATTCAGATCGGCATCACCCTTGTCGATCGTGCGGATGTACACGCCGTCCATGGCCTGGTACTGAGAGAAGCACTCGCGGTACACAGCACCGATTGCCTTGCGCTTAGCTTCGTCCTTCACGATGATGAATTGCATCGTCATGCTGTTCGAACCCGAAGGTGACTGCATAGCCAAAGATACGCATTCACGGATCAGTTCGTCGGGGACGGGCTTGTCAAAATCGAGGCGCTTACGTACGGCGCGGGTTGTTGAGAGGAGTTCATCTGGGTTCAAGGGTAAAAGTGCCACGGGCGAGACGCTAGCCAAGAACCACGTGTGAAACACCCTCCTGCGTGTCATGATGTAGGGGTGTTTGAAGCCCTCGACGACCTGATCTCCCTTCTCGACCTTGAAGCCATTGAGGTCAACATGTTCCGAGGCCGCTCGCCCCAAGAAAATCGCCAGCGTGTCTTCGGTGGCCAAGTCGCCGGTCAGGCCCTGGTGGCTGCCTCACGCACGATTGACGACCGTGACCGTCGGGTGCATTCGCTACATGCCTATTTCTTGCGTCCAGGCGACCCGACCGCCCCCATCTTGTACGACGTCGACCGCATCCGCGACGGCAAAAGCTTCTCAACTCGTCGCGTGGTCGCCATTCAGCACGGCCAAGCCATCTTCAACTTGCAGTCCAGTTTCCATGCGCCCGAAGAAGGGTTGTCGCACCAGGTCCCAATGCCCGATGTGCCCGACGCTGAAAGTCTCCCCGACTTCAAAACGCGCATGGCCCCTCACAAGCACCTACTTGGCGAGTGGTACGACCGCCCGCGTCCGATCGACATCCGATACGTCGATGGCGATCCCATGTCGCGTTCACGTACCCCAACTGTGCAACAAAAAGTGTGGTTGCGCGCCGACGGCACATTGCCCGACGATCCCACCTTGCACGCATGCATCGTCACGTATGCCAGTGACATGACTCTTCTTGACACAACAGTTTTGCCTCACGGTCTCAACTGGACCGACAGCGGATTGCAAATGGCCAGCCTCGACCACGCGATGTGGTTCCATCGTCCGTTCCGTGCCGACGAATGGTTGCTGTACGACCAGATGACACCAACTACTTCTGGTGCACGCGGTTTGGCGACTGGTTCGATTTATACCCATGATGGCCAACTTGCAATCACGGTTGTTCAAGAAGGTCTGATTCGTCGCGAGCGTTCGTAATGAAGATTGCCCACGTTCGCCTTGGCGCAATCACGACCCTCGCTTTGCTGTCGCTGATTGCCTGTAGTTCATCAAACAAGACTGCTGATAGCGCCACTGTTGTCGACGCAACCACGATTGCAACAACAGATGTCTCAACAAATCTCGCTGAAACTTCAACAACTGTTGCTACAGAGCCCACGTTTGCGGCAACACTCGGCACACCGATCACTGACTACGTCGACCCTGTCGATATTGCGGTTCGCCAGGGCATTACTCTGCAGTCGTTCACTTCGCAGTCGTACATTGTTGAACGGGCTGGAAAAATCTACGAACTTGCGAGCGACGGAAGAAAAGGCACCGAAGTTCTTGACATCAGCGATCTCACGATTGCTCAAGGCGAGCAAGGTTTGCTCGGTCTCGCCTTTGCTCCCGACGGATCTGGTGCTTACGTCAACTACACCAACCTCGCGGGCGACACTGTTATCGCATCATTTTTGGTTGCTGACGACGGATCTTTTAACAAGTCTTCGCAAGGCATGATCACCACGATCAAGCAGCCCTACCCCAATCACAATGGTGGCGACATCATGGTTGATGCAGACGGAGCTATATACGTATTCATGGGTGATGGTGGTTTCGCCAACGACCCCGAACGCCACGCTCTCGATGTCACTTCACCGCTCGGGAAGATTTGGAAACTCTCTCCAGTTGATCCTCAATGGATTGGCGAAGCCTGGGCCGTTGGTTTGCGTAACCCGTGGCGCGCGTCGCTAGACCCAGCAACAAACGATCTCTGGATCGCCGATGTCGGTCAAGATCATTGGGAAGAAATCAACGTTGTGCCATTTGATCAAGTGCAGGGAGTGAGCTTTGGGTGGAGCGCCCGTGAAGGCACTCATGAATTCAACGCTGATCAACAAGCACTTCATGAAACCTTCACCGCTGTTGAACCCGTGTACGAATACGAACATGTCGACAACAACTGCTCAATTTCAGGTGGAGTCGTGTATCGCGGCTCACAAGTTCCAGTTTCTGGCACTTGGTACATCTTCTCTGACTATTGCACAGGCAAGGTCCAAGCTCTCTGCATTGATAATCAACGCAAGAATTGCGGCCTCATTGAACTTGGCACCGTCGAAAAATCAGTGGGGGTCCTCGCCGATGCTCAAGGAGAAGTCTGGGTTCTATCGCAGAACGGTCTCATTGTGCCCATCGTTGCTAGCTAAATCACCCTCGATTTATTTAGCGACGCTGACCCATGAACATGCGCTTCAAGGCGTCATAGTTCTCAATACAGTGACCTGCACCAAGCACCACTGCTTCAAGTGGCATCTGCGACATTCGTACTGGCACTTGTGTTTCAGTTTCGATACGTTCGGCAAGTCCGCGCAACAATCCGCCGCCACCGACTAAGTACATACCACGGGTTAAGAAATCTTGGGCAAGTTCAGCCGGAGCCTTCGCCAGGCATCGAACAACCGACTGCACAATCTGTGACACGACGTCGTCGATGGCATAACGAATTTCTTCAGGCGTCAGAACAACCGTCTTCGGAAGACCCATCATTAAGTCGCGACCACTGACTTCGGCTTCAACTTCGTCAGGCGTCTGAGCGGCCGAACCAATTGCCACCTTGATTTCTTCAGCGGTGCGTTCGCCAATCGCAATACCGTGTTCGCGTCGCACATAGTTTTGAATTGCATTGTCAATATCAAAACTTCCGACGCGAACAGCTTCAAGGGCAACGATGCCGCCCAAGCTGATGACCGCTGTTTCGCTGGTGCCGCCACCGATGTCGATGACCATGTTGCCAACTGGCTCGTCGATCGGTAGTTGAGCACCAATTGCCGCAGCCATCGGTTGTTCAATCAATTGAGCATCAGCGGCACCAGCACGACGGGCCGCGTCTGTCACCGCACGTCGCTCAACTTCAGTAATTGCCGAAGGCACGCAAATAACCACTTTGGGGCGGGTAAAGCGACTGACTCCAACTCGCTGCAGCAGCAAACGAATCATGCGTTCGGTGACATCAAAGTCGGTAATGGCCCCACCGCGTAGCGGTCGTACCGCAACGATGTATCCGGGTGTACGGCCAATCATGTGCCACGCTTCGTGACCAGTTGCGAGTACTTCACCGGTCTGACGATTGAGGGCAATCACGGAAGGTTCGTTCAGCACAATGCCGCGACCCTTCATGTACACCAAAGTGTTTGCAGTACCTAAGTCAATTGCAAGGTCACGCGCCATCGTCTAGTTCCTCAGTTTCTTCGGTCGACGACGTCACAACGGGATAATTCTCCACCGTATGTCGACGTGCTTCAGGAGACAAAGCACTTAGGTGACGTTGAAAATCTGCAACGCTGTCATTGCTTGCGGGAGTACGTCGGCTTGTGGCGAGTGCTGCAAAAACTACAACACAAACAATCACGACCGCGAGCAAGACGTAAACCATCAGTGACCGGCGCCTTCTGGTGATCGAACTTGCGAGGCATCAACTGGCGCTGTCGCTCCAGTCCCCCAATCACTTCCACCATCCCAGGTCTCGTGTTTCCAGATCGGAGCCGATGACTTCAATGCATCAATAGCAAACCGCGCCGCTTCAAATGCCTCGGGCCGATGAGCCGCTGAAACAACGGCAATGACCGACGACTCGCCGAGTTCGATACGCCCGACTCGATGCACTAGGGCAAAACGTCCAATTTCATTCCAGCGTTGGCGGGCTTCAACCGCGATTGCACGAAACCGCGGAATCACTTCTTCGGCGTACGCCTCGTACTCAAGAAACTCAACACCCGAGCGAAATTGTCCGTCTTCAATGGCATGGTCGCGAACAGTCCCAGAAAAAACCACCACGGCTCCACAATCGGGACGGACCGCCCAGTCGTACAACTCACCAACCGACAATGGTTCATCGGTGATAGCAAACCATTCGTCAGCAGACTTCTCAACGAGCACATCTTGAGCGTAGCGGTTACATCCAAGATGAACGCTTGACCGCGTGCCACTCTTCGGCATTCTTTACTAACCTGCCTGATTGTGGGAATGAACAACGACTTCGGAATTGGCCCCGACGATGCCGATCCCGACGATTCGTATAGCCCAGCACCGCAACCACCTCATGAGCGCATGTGGCGTCACCCTTCCGAAGTCGGCTTTGCCACCGTCACCCTGCAGGCTCTGACTCCCATCGATATTGGTCGTCGTGGCCGAGGTCTCGTTGGCTTTTCGTGCGTTGCCGGATTCATCTTGATCTCGGGGCTACTGCTCGTTCTCATCCCTCGGTCGGGTCGTCAAAGCACATCCGACATCGTTGCCCTTACTAATTCCGACCTTCATGTCGCTGCAGTCGATAGCAACCTGTCCACGTCGGCGGCGATGGGAATCATCCTTTTCAATAATCAAATTTTGGTCACGACAGCAGCAGCGCTCGGCGAACTTGAAACAGTCTCAGTACAACTGCCCGATCATTCAATGAACACGGCAAACCTTATTTACATATTTCCCATGAGCGGAATCGCGGTCTTACAAATTGAACAACAGTTCAATCCGCTCACCTTTCTCCGAACTATGACCCGTACAAGCGAAGTTAAATACAGTCAGACTTTTACTTCAGGTCAAGTTGTCACCGTGTTGCTTGAAAATCCCAAACGACTCGTCGTCGATGAAACCTCTCATCAAGCAATGATTACTTTGCGATCAAGTGATGGTGACGAGCTAGATATTTCGGCAATCGCCGAAGGTGCTCCGGTCGTTGATCAAAGCGGGCGGCTTGTAGGTCTGTGTACACACATCAATAAAGCACTTGGCTTTATCCCAATTCCGAGTATTGAAAAACAGATCAGTGCGCTCAGTGCCGGCGACGATATTTTCTCGCTGCAACCAGCACCGTAATTACTGCTGCCAAAATTCCAGTAACCATTGCTCCTAAAGCAATTTCTTGCTTTCGCTTCGGAGTCAACATTGTCCACCATTTGGCATCAGTTCCCTCAACAAATGCTTGCTCATTGGTGACAGTTGGGGTCCAACCTTCGGCGCGCAGTCGTCCATTAGAAACAAGCCAAGTTGAACGCACGTATGGACGAAGACCCGGAGGAATCGGGCCACGTTGAAAACGCCAGCGTAAGTCGCTCACAATTTCGCTCATCCGATCGGGCAATCGTAATCGCGGCGCCATACCCCACAATGAGCGCACTCGAGCACTACGCACAAAACCATCGGGCGCAACGTTGTAGACACCATTAAGTTTTTTGCGAGTCGCCAAAACGACTGCCTCGGCCAAATCGTCAAGATGCAAAAACTGCGCTGGTACATCGTCTTCACCAAGGCGACCACCCATACCTGCTGCAAGTGCTCGTACCAAACTTGATGCACCGTCGGCTGCCATTGCTGGCACTGGTCGTAAAACAGTCGTACTTCGATCGTCGCCAGATTCGCGCCAGTCGTCAACGAGTTGTTCAACCGTCGCCAACTGTCGTGCAAAAGCAAATCCAAAGTCGGGGCGCAACGCCGTATCTTCAGTCAACGGAATGGGGTTATTCGGCCAGGCTCCGTACACCATCGCCGAAGACAACAACACGATGTGTTTGGCTCCTTGAACAGTCGCGGCTTGCAACAATTCAGGCGTGCCAATCACCGCGCTGCGACGACGCTCGACAAGTGCATCGTGATCACCCGGGGCTAGATGTATGAAAACATCGAGTGAGGCATCAATCACATCAGTGCTTTGGTTGACTTCGTGAACTTCAAAACCGCCATCAGCCTTGAGGAGCTCAATGACCCGGCGGCCGAGAGGCCACTGCCCTCCGCTCACGACAACCCTGATCACATCACCCGTGGATCCATTAAGTAGCAACCCATCAGAATGTGGCGACCCAGCAAAACCTGGTTCATCAAGCGAAGTCGCAGACATTGTCACACAGGCGACATTACCGTCACCTGACGCGCTGTAAAAACCCTGCTGAATAGTTCTATGCTCGCACTGTGTCTGGTGATTTCCCCAATCCATTTGAGTCTGACGGCGACGACGACTCTGAAAACAGTGCCGAGAATAATCCTGGCAACATGTTCGGCAAGATGTTTGGCAACATGCCCATGTTCGGCGACATGATGAAAATGTTTAGTACCCAAGGTCCTATCCAATGGGATACGGCTCGTCAGGTTGCACTGGTCACTGCAACCGAAGGTCAGACTGAACCCAATGTCGATCCGCTGGTACGCATCGAATATGCCAATCTCGCGCGCATCGCTGGTATGCATGTTCATCAAATCACCGGACTTGGTGATATCAGTACTGCAAGTTCGGTTGAACCAATCATGGTGACACCTGGTGCGTGGGCTCAACGCACACTTGATGATTATCGGCCACTGTTCACCCAGTTGGCAACCGCCCTCAGCTCACAGCAAAACGACTCCTCAGAATCAGTAGCCGACAGTGATCCCTTTGCATCAATGTTTGCTGGCATTACCAACATGATTGCCCCGATGACCATGGGCATGACTGTCGGTTCAATGGTTGGTCACTTGGCAAAGAAATCCCTCGGACAATACGACTTGCCGCTCCCACGACCTGTCAAAAATGAAATCGCTATCGTCCCGTCAACTGTTGATGCATTCGCCAAAGAATGGGATCTACCTCTCGAGGATGTACGGATGTGGACTCTTATCCGCGAACTCGTCGTACATCAGCTCTACAGCATCACTCATATTCGCGATGCCGTGACCGACATGGTGCAATCGTTTATCGCGGCCTTTCGCCCTGATCCATCGGCAATCACCGACAAGTTGTCCAATCTCGAGAGTGCCGATCCCAATGATCTCATGGGTTCACTACAAAAGATTTTGAGTGATCCAGAACTGATGCTGGGTGCCGTTCGCTCTGAAGAACAAAATCGTCTGCAGCCACAGCTCGATGCTTTACTTGGCCTCATTATTGGTTGGTCCGATCACATGACTGATGCAGTTGGTTCACGAGTGCTCGGTAATCCTTCGCGAATCGCCGAAGCCGCTCGTCGCCGTCGTGTTGAGTCGGGTGAAGAAACTGTCTTTGTTGAAAAACTACTCGGGCTACACATCAATCGTCAGCAAGTTGAGCGTGGTCGTCATTTCGTGCAAGGTGTGATTGAACGCAATGGTGACAGTGGTCTTGCACCGCTCTACGTATCTGCGACCAATTTGCCGACGCTTGCCGAGCTCGATGCACCTGGCTTGTGGTTGGCTCGACTCGAATTCAGCGCGAACGACTAAACCGCTGGCGCAATTGCGCGATGACCGATGCCGGCGCCGCACCTAATGCGATCTGGCGTAAACCAATCCAATAAATCAAGGCTCCACTGAATCCGATTCCGGCCACGATGCCAAATCCGACAACGCCTGGGAGTTCAAGCAACACTGGAATAATTCCGGCTGCAACCCACATCAATTGGAAACGGGTGTAATAATTCGCGAGTGCGCGACCGCGGTTGGCATCAGGAGCATCACGCTGAACAATTGATTCAAAAGCCATGTTGCCAATTGCTGCGGCATAGTTCACGAGTGCCATCAATAGCAACGCTGTGATCGTGACCGAAGTGAGTGCAGTCAACAGGCCAGCGACTCCGATGATTGCTAATGCGACAACGATCAAATACTCAATGCGCTTTAACTTGTTCAATCGCTTAGCGCTCAAGTTGCCGAGCAACGAACCAATCGCTGCCATACTGACCGCAATACCAAACCACATTGTGCCAAATTGAGGGCCGAAGTGATATTTGACTTGAGTCCATAAGCCATTGGTATCGGTTCCAACAACTTCGGCTCGCTGCGGATCGGCGAACCAGAATGCAAGATGAAAGAAAACGAAGCCCACGCTGGCTCGAACCAAGCTCATAGCCGAGACTGCGATGATGACACCAGGTTGATTGAGTTCTCGAACTTCCAATTCTTCGGGTTCATTTTTTGCCACAGTTTGTTTCGGAAACCGCATGGCATTCACGGCCGCAAAGGCAAAAATAACTGCACCAAAAATCAACGTCGCTTTTGATGAGATCAAACTCAAAATGCCAGCCGGAATTGCCGCCAAAAATCCAACGAGTCCAGCAGTCACACCCAACTTCGCGTTGGCCTCCACAAGGTTGCCTTCGGACTTGAGTAATGCCGGGAGAAGCGCTGATTTTGAGACCATGTATGTCTTGCTCAGCACCATTGCCAAGAAGGCCAACGGGAAAAGTAATAATGAGTCAAGTTGTGACACCATCAAAATCATGACAATGGCACGTAGCGACGAAATCAACACAACCAACAGACGGCGACCACCGGGCATGCGGTCAATGACCGGACCAATAAATTTCGCCAAGATCAAAAATGGCGCAAAACTCACTGCCAAAAACAGCAACACACGACCGCGCGCTTCGCCCGGTGTTATTGATAGGAACAATGAGTCAGCAAGAGCAACAGCCATGCTGGCTTCACCGGCTGCCATGAGGGCATGCACTCGCACCAAACGAGTAAACGGACTCATTTGAAAATGATGCTGCTGTTTGGGCGGAACGTAATTTTTGCCCCTACCGCGACCGGGCAACGGTTGTTCGGTCGACTCGGTCACGTGCCCACTTTAGGTGAGTAGTTGTGAACCAAAGTGGAAGATCAGGCCTTGGTTCGTTCGAATTTGTAACCCAAGCCACGAATCGTGACAATCCGTGTTGGGACGGCCGGGTCATCTTCAATTTTGCTACGGAGACGCTTGATATGGACATCAAGTGTCTTGGTGTCTCCGACATAGTCGGTTCCCCACACTCGATCAATCAACGTTTCACGTGGCAGCACGCGCCCAGCGTTTGCCAAAAGCAGATGTAGTAGCTCAAACTCCTTCAACGGCATGGCAACTTCTTCACCACTCACCAACACGCGGTGCTGGTCGGGGTCAAGGGCAATGGCACCTATTTCAATAGCGTTGTCATCAAGATCTGAAACCTTGGAACCTTGATCGGCCGCCGAACGTCGCAACACTGCACGCATCCGAGCCACCAATTCGCGCATGCGATAGGGCTTGGTGATGTAGTCATCGGCGCCAACTTCAAGCCCGACAACCGTGTCAATTTCGGCGCCTTTAGCCGTCACCATAATGATCGGGACTTGAGAGCGCTTGCGTAATTGGCGGCACACATCGATACCGGAGATCTTCGGCAACATCACGTCAAGCAGCACAACATCGGGTTGTACGATGTCAAACTTTGCTAAAGCTTCCATGCCATCGCGAGCAACTTCAACACGAAAGCCTTCTTTCTTGAGACCGATGGTGAGAGCATCAATGAAGCTCTCTTCATCTTCGACCAGTAGAACTGTTTGCATACCCATTAGGCGCTCTCTCTCATTATTGATTGCTTGCCACTGACATACTTCGGAATTTTCAGCAAAAAGGTCGAACCGTCGCCCTCGATGCTTGTGACAGAAACTTCGCCTCCGTGGTTATTGGCCACGTGGCGAACAATCGCCAGACCTAAACCAGTTCCTCCGGTGTCACGTGAACGGGCTCGATCAACGCGATAAAAACGCTCAAAAACACGATCAAGATCACGAGCTGGAATGCCAAGACCAAAGTCTTTAACTCTGAACTCGACCCATTCACCTTCGTCTTCAGCTGACACTTCAACGGCAGAACCAACCTCGGAGTACTTCACAGCGTTCTCAATAAGGTTGCCAATTGCCGAAACTAACTGGCGTCGATCACCAACGACCTTGAGCGATTGTGGCATTTCAATCAATGCGACTCTGATCGAATGAGTAGATGCCAATGGAGAAACGCGTGAAATGGATTCGGAGATAATTGCTTCGGCATCCACTTCGTCTTTCACCGCTTCTCCACCAAATTCAATTCGAGAAAGCTCGAGCAAGTCATCAATCGTGCGTCCTACACGAATCGCTTCGTCGACCATTTTTTCTGAGAGTCGGTGAATAATGTCGAAATCATCCTCTTGCGATAATGCTTCTGCCAAGACCGCCAGGGCACCGACTGGTGTTTTGAGTTCGTGACTGATATTCGCCACGAAGTCTGTTCGTACCGCATCAACTAAGTAGCGCTCGGTAATGTCTTCAATCATTGCCACGGCACCACCGATAAGTAACGGAGTTGCTAAAACTGAAAATACTTTTCGAGGTGGACCAAACAAATCAAGAACCTGGCGCTTGGTTTCGCCATTGAGCGCCGCAGATAAATGCTGTTCGACAACCTCTTCAACGAGCACATCTGAGTGCACGACTCCAGTCACGCTTTCCGCAAGTTTGTTACGGAAAATTACAGTGCCATCTGTGCCAACGACGACGACTCCAACACTCAACGAGTTCACAGCGTCTCGAATCAACAACAATGACTCAAGATTTTCGTTTGGCTGCTCATCATCAACACTCGTCGCTTGCTCGGCAATAACAACTGAGTTGTTTTTTGAAGATGCCACGAACAACAGATAGCTCACAACGCCAGCAGCTAAACCACTCAAAAGTCCAAGTACGAAAATCACTGCACGAGTCCTTCGACTTCTGCGTCGGCCTCGCCGAGACGACCACCACGACGATGATCTCCCGCAGGAGGAATCTCGCCTGTAATGAGGTAGCGCACAAAATGCGCCACGTTGACGGCGTGATCGCCGATGCGCTCGTAGAAACGCGCCGTCACTGCCATTTGAATTGCTACAGCTAGGTCAATTGTCCCGGCGCTATGGGACTCAAAAATACTTTCGATGAACTGTCGGTGTAGATAGTCCAAAAACAAGTCCATATCGTCAACTGCCTTGGCCATTGGTAGGTCTAAGTCGGCATAGGCCTGGATGGCGTGGCGAAAGAGAATTTGCGCTTGCGTACCCATGCGTCCAATCAGGCCCCGCATTTTCGGGTCAAGTTGAATTCCATGTATACGGCGCGCGACTTTGCAGATATTGACAACAAGGTCGGCCGAACGCTCGATGTCGGCGGACATTTTCATGATGGTGACTGCATGGCGAAGTTCACTGGCCACAGGGGCATGCAAGGCCATCAAGGCAACGCAGCGGTCCTCTAGGTCTAACGTTCGAGAATCAATTTCGTCATCAGCCAAAATTTGGTATTCGGCGCCTTCGAGATCTTGATCAAGCAAGATTTGGGTTGCCCGGGGAATACTCTCCACCAAGCTCGCAGTGATGCGCAAGAGTTCAGAACGCAATTCAAGTAGTTCGTCGTGCGCTAAGCGATTCACGACTTATCGACCTGACTGGCGAATGAACTCACGGTGAATAAACCTAGGCAGCACATATGTACCGCTACCTACAACTTCGTAAATTCGCAGTGAACAAAGAGAAAACTCATTCACTAGTGGGTGGAACTTCCTGGGGTCGTTGGACGCCACCAAGAGGCGTGGGATCACCGATTGCACGTTGACGATGGCGAGCGGCGCCCGAGTGTTCGGGTGGCAACCCGGTCACCTGGAATCGCACCTTTTCACCAATATTGACTGCATGGTCACCGATTCGCTCGTAAAAACGCGCCACCACAGCCAACTGAATCGCCACCTGTAGGTCGATACGACCAGCGGCATGCGATTCAAAGATGGCCTGAATGAACTGTCGTTGCAAATCATCCAAGAACGAGTCCATGTCATCAATCGCCGCTGCACGTGGGGCGTCCATGGTCATGTAAGCGCTCGTCGCTTCGCTGAACAGGTGTCGTGCTTGCTCAGCCATCTTTAAGACTAAGCCCCGCAGTTTGGGATCGAAGTCGTGTCCATAAATACGGCGTGCGGCTTTACAAATATTGACAACAAGATCAGCAGAGCGTTCAATTTCGGCACAAATTTTGAGTGCTGAAATTACTTGGCGTAGTTCACCAGCAACCGGCGCCTGCAAAGCCAAAATCTGAATACAACGATCTTCAAGATCGATTGTTCGAGCATCGATTTCATCATCGGCCATGATCATGACTTCGGCGCCAGCAAGGTCTTGTTCAAGCAAGACAGCAGTGCACTTCGGAATACTTTCCACAACGCCTGCCGAGATGCGCACGAGTTCTTGTTGAACATCACCTAGATCGCGATGGAATATCTTTCGAGCTTCAGTCATTTTTCGCTCCTCAGCCAAATCTTCCGGTTACGTATGACTCAGTTCGCTCATCGGAGGGAACAGAGAAAATCTTTTGCGTGAGGTCAAATTCAACCATGACTCCGGTGCGACGGTCACTTTCGGTGTTAACTTCGGTCGTGAAAAAGGCCGTTCGGTCGCTCACTCGCGCTGCCTGCTGCATGTTGTGGGTCACGATGATGATCGTGTAATCCTTTTTGATTTCTTGCATCAAGTCTTCAATACGAGCTGTTGCGATGGGGTCGAGTGCTGAACAAGGTTCATCCATCAAGATGACATCTGGTTGAACTGCGATACAACGAGCGATACACAAACGTTGCTGTTGACCACCAGATAAACCAAGAGCTGAGGCTTTGAGTCGATCTTTCACTTCATCCCACAATGCAGCACGGCGCAATGACTGCTCGACTAAATCATTGAGATCTGATTTTGAAATGCCGCCAACTAGTCGCGGACCGTAAGCCACATTGTCAAAAATACTTTTCGGAAATGGATTGGGCTTTTGAAAGACCATGCCGATGCGGCGGCGAACTTCATTGGGGTTGACTTCAGAGTTGTACAAATCAACTCCGTGATATTCAACGAGACCTTCAACTTTGGCCGAATCAATGAAATCGTTCATGCGGTTGAGACAACGCAAGACCGTTGTCTTTCCGCAACCCGAGGGTCCAATGAATGCAGTGATTTGATGTTCACCAATGTCAAGAGTGACATCACGAACTGCGCGGAATTCTCCGTATTTCACACTGAGGTCTTTCACCGCAAAAACCGGGGACTCACTCATTTCGTTTGCCATCTGGCGCTCCTTGACCTCTGAGATCAGCGGGACAGCTGTCACGCTCAAATTACCCGCAGTTTCATTACTCATTACGAGCCCACTCGCTTTGCTTCAAAATGATTCCGCAGCAAAATTCCGACAACATTAAATGCCAGTACTAAAACCAATAAAACCAATCCAGCCGCTGCTGCAGCATTCGACCAGCCAACGCTGCCATCTCCCGAATCTGGTCGGCCCGACCAACTGTAGATCAACATCGGAATTGCTGTGAACTTTCCTGACAGTGAAGTTTCGGGAAGCAGTCCAGTGATGGCACCAATCATGATCAATGGGGCCGCTTCGCCAAGTGCGCGAGCAAGTGCCAAAACTGTTCCGGTCAAAATTCCGGGCATTGCATAAGGAATCACGTGATCGCGAGTGACTTCCCAACGCGATGCACCAATGCCGTAACCAGCATCTCTCAATCCAAGTGGAACAGCACGAATAGCTTCCATGCTGGTGATGATGACGACCGGCAAAACCAGAATGGCCAATGTGAGCGCCGCGGCGATCACACTGCCACCGTTAGTAACTGGCTTGAGCCAACCAACGAAAATAATGAGACCAAGTACCCCATAAATCACGGCAGGCACACCCGCAAGATTACGAATATTTACGATGACGAACCGGGTCAATGCATTTTGCTTGGCATATTCTTCGAGATAAATAGCCGCACCAACGCCGAGTGGTACTGCGATGACCAAAACTCCAAGTCCGATACCAAAAGAGCCGAAGAGGCCTGGCCAAATACCGACCTTGCCAGCTTCAGAACCGATCGTGTCAGTGAGGAACCCACTCCCCTTTTCGGTGAGAGCCGGAATCGCCTGAGTAATAATTCGCGCAAGTAAGGCGAACAGAGTTAAAAGAGTGAACGAAACAGCAACGAGTAGCGCAACACCAAGTGCGATCGTCGGTATGTGCCTTTTCTGGCGAGTGATGGCTTGATGCACTTCAGAACGAGTGACAGAGCGCTGAGATTCGGTGACTATGGCCATGATGTCCTAGTACTGCTGCCGAACGCGTTGCACGAAACGATCACCAATGACATTGAGCGTCATTGTCATCATGAACAACAACAAGCCAACAAAAAACAGAACTTGAAATGGTGCACCTGAATTCACTTGGTCGGTACCACCAGCAGCATTCGTCATCGCCGCAGTCATTGTGAGACCAGGTTCGAGCGGATTCAGTGTGCGTGGGCCTGACCCGTCGCGACCACCAGCCATAGCTGCGACCATCGTTTCGCCAATGGCGCGTGACGTCGCGATGATGAAGGCGGCAACGATTCCTGAAACAGCTGCGGGCAGGACAATACGAATAGTGGTGGTGCTTTTGCGCGCACCAATGCCGTAACTCGCTTCGCGCAGCGATGAAGGAACTGCGCGCAAAGCATCTTCACTAATAGACGCCATGATCGGCACAACTAAAACACCGATGGCTAAACCAGACACCAGCATGTTGCGGGGCTGGTCTGGTGAAAAAATCGGATTCACAATGTTTGGGGCGATGAACTTGAGAGCGAAATATCCGACGATGACCGACGGGATGCCCGCCAAGACTTCAACAATCGGTTTCAAAACTTTGCGAACTTTTGATGGAGCGAACTCGCTGAGGTACACCGCGGTACCAAGACCAAGCGGAACTGCAACCAACATTGCAATCATTCCCATGATGACGCTGCCGGTGAAAATTGTCAGCAGGTCAAAACGTTCACGACGTGGAAACCAGCCAGGGGCTTTGCTTGAATCGCGCAAAATGCCAAAATCCCAGCCAACCGAACGGAGAAAATCGAGAGTTCCTCGGGCTAACACAAACAAAATCAGCGCACTCACGACAATGGTGACAAGCGCTGATCCACCTAACAGTCGACGCATCCGCCGATCATGAGCGCGGCGTCGCGGATCTCCTCGAAGATCCGCGACGGCCAGCAACCCATTCATTACTAGTTAGCCTCGCGCATTCCAGGCGTCGAGCGACAATTGCTGCTTCGCCGAGTCAAGCTGCACATAGCCAGCAGCGCTGACCTGCTCAATACCCTGAGCCGACAAGTACAAGTCGACGTAAGCGGCAATGGCTGGGTTTTCAGCAGCCTTGGCCGTGTTCACGTAGATGTACAGCGTGCGGGAGAAGGGATACGAACCATCAGCGATGGTCTCGTCGGTTGGTGCAACACAATTGCCTTCTTTGTCAGCAATGGCGATGGCCTTCATACGAGCCTGCTCAGCCTTGTAGTAGGCGTAGCCCACCCAACCAAGTGAGGTGTCGGCACTCTCGATGCCGTCAACGATGACGTTGTCATTGGGGCTGGCGGTGTAGTCGGCTCTGGTCACAACATCAGTTCCACGGTCACCAGCGATTGACTTGATGGCGAATTCGACGAACGAGTCGTAGGTTCCACTTTCTTCACCAGGTCCAAAGATGCTCAACGGAGCGTCAGGCAAGGTTGCAAATGCCGATCCCAATTCGCCGGCAATCGCGTTGGCGTCAGCCCAGCTTGAGAATCCTTCAGACTCTGGTCCGATGAGAGCGTACAGAGCAGCCTTGTCGAGACATTCGACAGCAGTGTTCTTCGGGCTCGTTGCCACGGTCAACCCGTCAATACCGACTGCGATTTCGAGGTACTCGACTCCGCCATCGGCACACAAGGTTGCCTCTTCTTCTTTGATGGCTCGTGAAGCACCGGTGATGTCGCCATCGCCAGCACAGAACTTCTTGAATCCGTCACCAGTTCCGGGACCTTCAACGGTGACCTTGAGGTTTCCGCCTTCGGCGGTGCCGGCGAGTTCGCCGACCTTGATGGAAATGGGCTCAACGGTTGATGAACCGGTAACGAAAACGCTGCCACCTTCACCAGTCGATGGGGCATCAGTTGAAACAGGGGCGTCCGACGAGGCCGGAGCGTCCGAAGTGGTTGAGGCGCCGTCGTCTCCACCGCACGCGGCGAGTGGGAGGGTGACGGCCAGGGCTGCGAGTAGCGACCACTGCTTGAGTTTCATTGGTATATGTCTCCTTGGGTAGGTTTCACACGGTTCACATGCCGTGTGGAACGAACCTTAGAAATTCAATCTTGCGTTTACCTGTTGTTCAGATGAACGAGAGGTTAACTCACGGAAACATCTTGGGATAAACCTACTCGCGGCTGATTCGTCGAGTTTGTTGATGGGCCGCCCATTCATACAAGATTCGTTGCGGGTGTGGCTCGAAAAGTGCTGGTCCGACGCGTGTCCACGAATCATCTGGCAATAATTCGTACGCCGCCGCCGTCTCGGAGAGCAAAGTTTCGAACGTCTTGTTGAGCCAGTCTTGGTGTTTGGGATGTGTCAACGGGGTTAACACTTCAACTCGCTTATCTAAATTGCGACCCATCAGGTCGGCCGAGCCAATGAGGTGTAACGGCACGCCTGCGCCTTGTCCGTTGGCAAAGCGGAAGACGCGTGAATGCTCGAGATAACGACCCAAAACCGAGCGCACGCGGATGTTCTCGCTTAAACCTGGTACCCCGGCTCGCAAACAACACAGGCCGCGAATGATCAAGTCAACTTTGGCGCCCTTCTGACTGGCGGCATACAACTCTTCGGCCATTTCTGCATCGGCCAAAGAGTTGACCTTGATGGTGATTTGGCCCTGCTCGCCCATCGCGCCTTCACCACGAATGAGGTCAATCAAACGGCTGCGCAAATAATCGGGAGCAACAAGAAGTCGGCTGTATTCAACGTCGCGGCTATAGCCCGTGAGGTGATTAAACAATTGCGCAGCGTCGGCGGTGATATCGGGTTCGCTCGTGATGTACCCAAGGTCCTCATAGAGGCGCGCCGTACGCGAGTTGTAGTTGCCGGTGCCTAGGTGCACATAGCGCCGCAGGCCATCGCTGTCTTCGCGCACTACCAACACACACTTGGCATGAGTCTTTAATCCGACGACGCCGTACACCACGTGTACTCCGGCACGTTCAAAGGCTTTCGCCCACGTCACATTGGTGGCTTCATCAAATCGAGCCTTTAATTCAACAAGTACTGCAACTTGCACGCCACGTTCGGCGGCCCGAATGAGGTGACGCGCAATGGGGCTATCGCCACTCGTGCGATACAAGGTCATCTTGATACTTTGCACCCGCGGATCGTCAGCGGCTTGCGACAAGAATTCTTCAACTGAACTGGCGAAGCTTTCGTACGGGTGATGAAGTAGCAACGCGCGTTCGCGCACAACAGCAAAGATTGAGCGGTCCAGTTCTTCAGCAGCAGCTAAACGACCTGCCGTTACTGGCTGCCACTGATCATCTTTCAGATCGGGGCGATCGACAGCATGCATTTGCCACAAACAAGTGACGTCAACGAGACCGTTTACTGGGACCACATCAACTTCAGTCAGGTCATGTTCTTCGATCAACAGTGCCAACATTTCAGGTGAAACATTGTGATCAATTTCGAGTCTCACGGCGCGACCAAATCGCCGACGACGCAATTCGAGTTCGACGGCCTGCAACAAATCGTCAGCGTCTTCGTCTTCAAGCGATAAGTCGGCATTACGAGTAATGCGGAACGTTGTTGAATGCGCAACTTTCATTCCCGGGAAAAGTGATTCAAGATTTTGAATAATCACTTGTTCAACGGGCACGAACCGCACACCACCAGGTAACGCTAAAAGCCTGGGGAAAAGCGTCGGAACTTTGACACGGGCGAATCGTTCTTCATCAGTTGAAGGGTCACGCACGATTGTGGCAACACTCAAAGCAAGGTTTGACACATACGGGAAAGGGTGTGCGGGGTCGACGGCAAGCGGTGTGAGAACTGGGAAGATTCGCCGCTGATAAAAATCATCAAGGTACGCAATTTCTTCGGTGGTGAGATCGGCCCACGTGCAAAGTTCAACGCCTTCACGCTGTAACTGCGGCAACAACACATCATTCAAGAGTCGTTGTTGGCGTTGCGAAAGCTCTTGAACTCGCTCCAACACTTTCGAAAGTTGTAGGGCCGGAGTTAAACCATCAGGTAGACGTGCAGTAATTCCAGCTGCTTCTTGGTCTTTCATCGCCGCAACACGGACTTGGAAAAACTCATCAAGGTTGGACGAGAAAATGGCGCAAAACTTCAAACGCTCAAGGAGCGGAATGCCAGGCTCGGTCGCGAGACGCAAGACGCGCTCGTTGAAATCAAG
Organism: Actinomycetota bacterium; assembly: GCA_009700145.1. Taxonomy (GTDB): domain Bacteria; phylum Actinomycetota; class Acidimicrobiia; order Acidimicrobiales; family Ilumatobacteraceae; genus Casp-actino8. The sequence continues at coordinate 119 of WLMQ01000026.1, read as the reverse complement.
CCAACTCAGTTCTCGGTTCAGTAAACGATGATCCACGCGGATCCCATTCAATAGTCAGCACCGACATGAAGTCGGCGTATTCACCTGATGTTCAGGAAAGATTTTCGTCGAAGCCGAGA
>WLMQ01000025.1 GCA_009700145.1 Actinomycetota bacterium | reverse complement strand
GCAGTGACCCAGCCTTTGCCGCTGCCCTTCATCCAACGCGGCACATCTTCATCAATACTCGCGGTACACAAAACTCGTGTACGACCGAAAGAAACGAGCACACTTCCTGCCGACATTTCGGTGAAATCGCGTTCAAATGAAATCGGACGAAACTCATCGTGTTGGCGTCCGTCAAATCGTGTTCCAGCAGTACTCATGTTTTCTAGTTTCCTTTGTTCCATATATCGACATTTGATAATTCAGGACCCAACAATCGGGTTCCTAAAGCCTTAAACCAACTCACATCGCCACTTGACATAAAAGTATGTTGACCCAAATGATCAGAATCATTTCTCAACATGTGCTGCTGTTCAAGTTGATCACGTAATGCAAAAGCCGTTTCATCAGCCGATGACACCAACGTGACATCGAGACCGACAACGTCAGAGATCACGCGAGCGAGATAAGGGTAGTGAGTACATCCCAGCAACAATGCATCAACATTGGCTTCAACAATCGGCGCCAACATGCGTTGCGCTAACAACTTCACTTCGGGGCCCGCCGTACGACCGCGTTCAACAAATTCGACAAAACCCGGACACGCCGCACTCACTAATTTCACTGGCGCACCAAGTGATGCCCGTGATACCGCCATGTCGTAAGCACCCGAACCAATTGTGCCGATCGTGCCGATGACTCCGACTGTTCCCGTTCGCGTTGCCCGCACCAACGATTGAGCACCAGGGTCAATGACGCCAATAACTGGAATGTGTAATCCATCAGCGGCCAACTCGGCTTCTAGTTTGTGAACTGGCAATGCAGCCGCTGCCGTATTGCACGCCACCACAATTGCCTTCGCGTTGTATTCCCGCACCAAACTCCGGGCCAACTCACGGGCATACCCGCGAACGTCGTTGGGGTCTTTATCACCATATGGATATCGGCCGGTATCGCCGATGTAGACGATGTCTTCATTAGGCAATAGATCAATCACTGCACGGGCCACAGTGAGTCCGCCGAAACCAGAATCAAAGATTCCGATCGGGCCGTTGACGTCAAACTCATTGCTCACATCAATAAGGCTAGGCGAAAATAGATCAAAGGAGAGTTCTATGCCTCGAGCGAACTACGGTGATCCCATGAGTTCATACCGCCACATCGTCTTGTTTAATTGGAAATCCGACACTCCTGCTGGTCACGCTGAGCGAACCATCGAAGCGCTCGGTCAACTTCGGCCGAAAATTCCACAAATTCAATCGTATGAATTTGGCGCAAACCTTGGAATCAACCCAGGCACCTACGACTTTGCGGTCACGGCAACTTTCAACTCTGTCGATGATTACATCGCATATCGCGATAACCCTGAACACAAAGCCTTCATTGCCGAGTTCACCGCACCATATGTTGAGACCCGTGCATCAATTCAGTTTGAGATCTGATTTCTGAAATCAGATCATCTTGCTCATTGCCACTCTCCTAGCGCTCGGCGCCGCAGTTCTACACGCTGGCTGGAACTTGGCTGTCAAACAGTCTGGCGATCGATGGCTGGCATTATGGGGGCTCTTTGTTGCTGGCGGGCTCATCGGTTTGCCCTACGCGCTCATTGCAACCCTTCAAGGAGACCTCGGACTTGCTGCATGGGGTTGGGCAATAGCCAGCGGTTTGGTCCACACGTTTTACATCGGTCGGTTGGCTCGCACTTACGAAATTGCTGACTTTAGCGTGACATACCCAATCGCTCGTGGTGGCGGAGCCTTAGTCGCAGCAATCGGCGGAGTGCTTTTCTTACATGACCACCTCTCCCCACTTTCAATCATTGGCATCATCGTTGTTGTTGCAGGGCTCGTCATACTTTCGGGTCAAGTTGAGTGGGGTCATGTCTGGCCGGCATTGATTGTTGCCTCTCTCATCGGTGCGTACACCGTGATTGACAGCAAAGGGTCTCGATCAACAGTTGGTAGCGCATACGCCATGGCCATCTTTGTCACCGGCGGAATCGGCACAACTATTCAGGGGCTCTACCGCCGCAAATGGGTCGCGATGAAGGCCAGCGTTGCACCAATGTGGCGCCAATATTTTTTGACTGGATTGGCGTCTCTCGTCACTTACTGGATGGTGTTACTTGCCGTTCGCCGGGCACCGGTTGGTTACGTGACCGCGTTACGTGAATCGAGCGTTGTCTTCGCCACATTTATTGGCTGGAAAGTATTGAAAGAAGACAGTGGACTTCGCCGTATTCTCTCTTCGTTGCTAATTGTCGCTGGACTCGTCACCTTGGTTATTGGCCGCTAGGCAAGAAATTTTCCTTCGCGCAAAGAGCGATCAGAGTAGACAAACCGGAAGTTCGTTCACTTCTTTCCGTTACAGCTTTTCGAAATTCGGCATTTGTACCCACGATGCGAACCACCGCATCTTTCTTCGCTCTCGTAATTGCGGTGTACACAAGCTCACGCACGAGGAGCGGTGAGTCCTTTTGTGGCATCACCACAATCACATAGCCGGTGTATTCAGAACCTTGGCTTTTATGAACGGTCATCGCGAAACAAGACGTATAAAACGGCAATTCCGCCGATGAGAAATAACGAATCCCGCCTTCGCTCTGTTGAAAGACCACGGCCAGTTCGTCATCTTTTTTCACTACCAAGCCGATATCGCCGTTATTCAAACCAGTGGCGGGCGAATTCGCCGTGATAAGTAATGGACGACCTGCCACGAGAGGGTTTGCCGTCTTGCCCAAAACGCGATTTGCTATTTCTTGATTCCAAAACAAAACACCCCGGCCATTTGCAAGATCCCGTGGCCCGCATAAAACCTTGACTGATCCGGCGATACGTAATGCTTCAGTATGAGAAATTTCATCCTCTTGCTCGGCTAACAATCTTGCTGATATAAGTGAATCAACTGCTCCGTCAAGTATTGAGTCAATATCCGAAATACCGAGGCCCGGCTCCATCATTTTCAGATTTGTTCTTCCATCGTCGATGATTGAAATTGCCTTCTCTGCTTCTCCCTCTCGAATCAGGTGCGCAAATCGAGTAAGAGCAGAATCAGGTCCAGCTCGGTGATTTACCCGCAGTGTGTGAATTGATGACTTCAAGCTCTCATGCGCTTCCACAACCTCAGCTAACACTGATCCCGATTCGACACTTTCAAGCTGCGCCTCATCGCCCACCAAAAGGATCTGACAACTTGCATCACACGCTTCAAGAAGACGCGCCATCAGTTGAGATGGAACCATTGATGCCTCATCGATTGCTACAAGTTGATGTGTAAGAGTGTTGGAAGAGTCATGGTAAAAACGTGTTTGCGCACCTTTCTTTCTTCCCAATAGCCGATGAATCGTCGTTGGACGGAGTGAAGCCAACTTGTCCAGAACATCATCCGAAAACTGTTTTTCTGAATCTTTCTTCAATTTTTCTTGTTCGACAAATTTGCTCAATTCCTCCCCCGCTCGCGCTGCCGCCTTACCAGTGGGCGCACAAACCGCAACTGCAAAATGCTCAAGCGTTCCCTGAAAATTGGCAACTGCTATAGCCAACAATCGAATCATTGTGTAGGTCTTCCCAGTTCCAGGACCCCCAGTAAGGACCACTAATTTTCGATCCAAAATGGCGCGACCAGCTTCATTTTGGATGGAGTCGACGACCGTTTTTGTGACACCATCGACGAGTTTCTCACTTTGATTTATTGGCAGTATCGCATCGACTAGCGCGTATTTTTCGGCCGACATTTTTTCACCTGAATTTTGCTGCCGCTGCGTCAAATTCAAAGCAATCGAAAACTCGTCAATGTATTGACGCCGAGTAAACAGTTTCATACCGACAAGTACTAGCGGCTGAGAAGCCGACAAACCTTTAGTAAACGTAGGGCCTTCTACATTGATGCACTCCACCAAAACGCTGGCCTGATGAAGCCTTTGTAACAACTCTTCTAACGGCGGAAGAATGACGGGCTCTTTCAAGGCTGCAGGCTTCTTCTTTGCACTCAGGCTTGATCCGAGCATCGACAGATCCAAACAGGTATTGCCACTCGAATTTCCATGAACCGCCAACGAAGCCAAAATGAGCAATGCGTTGTCTTCTACACGAAGTTCTTGATGAGCGAATTCAGCAACTGCTGCTGATGTTGGTCCAAGGTAAGAATTAATGACATCGATCAAATCGATCTGGCTTAATGCATCACAGTCCATTGAACAACTCGCTCACTTTCAATACAGTTTCCGCGGAAGGTCGCCACGCAAACACTCCGTTACGTTTGCCATCAACTACTGGCGTATCAACGCCAGTCATTCCCCGGAGGAATAGATAACCAGAGCCGCCTAAGTGTTTTTCTGGATCGTAATCAGGAAGTCGTAATTCCAAGAAACGATGAAGCGCCACACTGTAAACCAAGGCTTGAAGCGGGTAGTCGTGGAGCTCCATTTCCGATTTCATTGAATCGAATCCGTAACTTGCCACGATTTCTTCTGGAGTTCCACTAGCCGAGTGAAGAGCGTTCGTCTTGTAATCAACAACGACAAACTTTTCGCCCCACACACCGGAAAGTCGATACAGCCCATCAATTGAACCTGTCATCAATCCATCAAAGCTCTTGTTACCCGCACTCTCTACGAGGCTCTCAAAGTATTGTTCAAAAACCTTATTCGAATCTTTGCTGGCAAGACTGGCTATGGAACCGAGTAGTCGAACACCTGGATTCAGAATGTTAAAGAAGAAGGTCATCTCCGCCAATTGTTCGGAAGGTTTGATCTTTCGCAGAGAGTAGCCCTCCGCAATTTCATCGATGGGAGTTTCAATTGCGGCGACGAGGCCATCAATGAGATCATCTTTATCTAATGTCGTGAACTTCCCTGATGGTTGCCGATGAATTGAGGCAAGTATTGAACCTCGAAGGTCTGGGCTTGCAAAATCCACGTGCTCCATTAACTCGTGGATGTACTTACCGAAATCGGCTCCTTTAGGAAGCGCCAACAACTTTCCTCGCATGCCATGACTGAGAGAATCATCGTCATCATCTTTGGTAGTTCTCGAAGACTCATCTTTCCCACCTCGAATTTCGTAACTTTCATGGGGAATTGAGTCGTCTTTGATACTCGAATATGACCATCGACGCCAACGCCATCTGGAAAGTTCTTGGCGAGTCAATACATCCTTGTCAAGTGAAGACGATGTCCTCTGAGCCGTAGTGACTCGCCGATCATCCTTGATAACCGGCGGAAGTTCAACTAACTCGGAGTTGCCAAGATCAGAACAAAGGCGCGAAAACCACGAGCGAATTTCTTGATTGTCCTTTTTAGACTTGTCATTTCCAGCGTCCGTTTTATCAGAACGGAAAAGAACTTTGGAGAGAGACGTATCTGAACTATTTTGAGTGTCAGCCCACCAAACGACGAGTTGATACTTTGCTCGAGTGAATGCCACATACAAAAGCCGAAGGTCGTCTCCTGCATTCTCTTGTTCGCTCAGACTTTTTCGTCCTTCAGCGTTCGTCTGACCATCGGACCAGCTCAAACCCATTGCGACATCAACGTAACGCTGACCACTTACGGAATAAACGTATGGCTTATCATTGCGCGGTGCAGTGGGATACGGAATAAGAACTATCGGATATTCCAATCCTTTAGAAGAATGTATTGTCGTTATCTGAACTGCCTCAAGATCGGTTTCTACTCGACGCTTCAATGACTCCGAATCACCCCCTTCAGACACCATGCGATTCAAAATAATCATGTAAGCCGAAGCACTCATTGGTTTGCCGCTTGTCGCCGTATGCAGCAACTCAACTACATGCTCGAGGTCGGTCATCTTTCGATCCAGATCGCCGCCTGCCGAAATTTGCATTAAGACATCAGGAATCTGACGGAGTTTCTGGAAGAACGCGAAGATCCCTAACTGCGCTAGCTGGTTTGACCATTCGAGCGCCATCTCTTGAAGGTCAGCCCGGTCCTTGTCGGTTAAGCCAAGCCACGACTTCGACGAAAACCATGTCGTCGTCAGTGCGGCAACTCTTTTAGCATTTTGCTGGTGAACCATTGCCGAAAGCAACGAATGGATTTGTACTCGAGCCTCTGAATCTAGGACCGATCCAACTTTGGTTTGCACGACTGCTACGCCTCGACGCCTCAACTCGGCGATCAGAGGATCGGCGTGAGCATGGCTACGCACAAGAATACAAATGTCGTTAGGCCGAACTTGGCGCGGGTCCTTGTCTGGCTTTTCAGTGATTTGACCCTCTTCAAGCAACTGGACTACATGGTTCGCAAGGTCAACAGCAATCAACGGCTCAGCTATTGGAACAGTTAAATTACCTTTAGCCGAAAGAAGTTCATCATGTTTCGGCAACCAACGAATTTGGAAAGTGTCGCCACCACCCATGAGCGCATTCGGAGGGCACTTTGCCTTCGACTTCACTTGCACATAACTAATTGCTTTGTCTCCAAAAGCAAAGTCACCGAGTAGTCCATTCATCACATTGATCAGTGCAGAATCTGTGCGAAAGTTATTACTCATTTGTCGTCGATCCAAACGCGGAGAACGCACCGCTGTCAAGTACGCCTCAATATCAGCACCGCGGAATCGATAGATCGCTTGCTTCGGGTCTCCGACCATCACCAATGCCAACGCACTCGGATCTGGTTGATCCATTTCACCGAAGAATGCGCGATCGAAAATTCTCCACTGCAACGCGTCAGTGTCCTGAAACTCGTCAATCATCACCAACTTATATTTCGACCTCAATGCCGCTCTCACACTTGGTCCAATAATGGGGTCCTCAACGACTCTCAGCATTTCTGATATGAGATCATCAAAGCTCATCAGACCCGATGCGATTCGGGCATTTTGTAATTCGTCTCGAATTTTTTGAATCGCCTCTTTCCATTGAGACACAGCTGGATCTGTCAATGCATTGACGGGCTCAAGGGCTGCTGAAGGATTTGACTCTACAACTCTTGCAACTTTTGCAATATCCTTCTCGACAAGACTCAGAGATTTGTTCTTGTCATACTTGAAATAGGATGGATCACGAGATAGCAAACTGATGGTCACATCACGAATCGTTTGTTCCGAGATAGTCCCTTGATCTTCTCCAACTTCCGCAAGACCGACGTCCCCAGCACGCATTCCCAAATCACGAAGAGCAGTTTGGCAAAAACTGTGAATAGTCGTGATTGCTGCACTGTCAACGTTCGTGATCGCGCGACGGAGTCGTTCTTTTCGTTCTTCCGCTGTTTGAGAATCACAGTCGACAATTGGTCGAATCCATGGTTCGAGATCTGATTGATTTTCTGGCTTTTCAGAATTTTCTAACGCCCTCAGGGCTTCAATCAGCTTACTTCGAGTCCGCTCGGCCATCTCATCTGCTGCGGCCTTTGTAAAAGTCACCATCAATAGGTTTTCAATTCGCAAATCTTTCTCGGCGACGTAGCGAGCAACCAAAGAGGTGAGATTGAAAGTTTTTCCAGTTCCGGCACTTGCTTCAATGAGGAACCGTCCATTAGGCAAGGGTTCCTGAATATCAAATTCTTCCGATTCGCCCGACTGCCGTAGTTGCTCCGTGAGTGGAATAAGTGGAGTGTCTTTAGATTCTGGCGCATCACCAGATTTTGTCGGTCGATCGCCTTTTTCTCTGTCTTCCTTTTTCTTTTTTTCAAGTTCCCGTTGTTCACGCTCTTTGCGTTCACGCTGAACTTGCTCTTCACGCTCTTTACGCTCACGCTCAACTTGCTCTTCACGTTCTTTATGCTCACGCTGAGCTTGCTCTTCACGTTCCTGCTGTTCACGCTGAGCTTGCTCTTCACGTTCCTGCTGTTCACGCTGAACTTGCTCTTCACGTTCTTTACGCTCACGCTGAGCTTGCTCTTCACGCTCTTTTTGTACACGCTCAGCCACCTCGCGTTCCTGACGTTCACGCTCCTTGCGTGTCTGTGGTCCTACGCGAAGATTCTCTTTGCCCTCGGCTCGGCGATTTTTGATTTTTTGAGTGAGGCCCTCCTTCCTTTTTCGCAATCGATCTGAAACTTCATTGAGTTTCTCCTTGATTCGTTCAAATTTCTCGCCGCCGTCGTCTTTAGGTTCACCACCGTCTTTAGGCTCGCTGCTCTCACCCTTAGGCTCGCTGCTCTCACCCTTAGGTCCGCCGCCACCGTCTTTAGGTTCACCGCCCTCACCCTTAGGCCCGCCTTCACCGTCTTTAGGTTCACCACCACTCGACGCATTACTAGCACCACTCGACGCATTACTAGCACCACTCGACGCATTACGTCCCGAACTACCTTTACCCTTTTTGCGTCCCGAACTACCTTTGCCCTTTTTGCCACCAAATAAATTGAAGAGAAATGTAAAGAACGGGATTCTGAGCGAGAGAACCAATCCACGGCGTCCAATGGAAATACCCAATATTCCAAGATTGATGCCCAATCTCCGCAGATTGATCCAGAATGGCCCAAACCTAAAACGGACTAAACGCTGAAGACTCCAAACTGGATGCCGTACAGCCCAATAGGCACGACGAATTGCATTCAAAGGAAAAGGATAACGAATCCTAACTTTTGCATTCATTTTGTATCCTTTGCAGACTTGGTTTTTTCATCAGAGCGAAGAACTTTTACGCCACCATTCCAAAGCTCTGAAATCTTTTTGGCATATCGCATCGCGCGGAATTTGGCATCTGGCAAATCGGATTCAAATTCTGTTGAACTCTCGCCTAGTAAAAGGTTGTAATCGACATCTGGATACAACAAGGACAAATATGATCCAGAGAGATCGCGGGCAAGAGCCTTTTGTATATTCGTCATACTGTGATCAACCCATAACCAAGTTGCCCGGTTGAAGACCGGAATGAATGTTCTTAGTGCATTTCGTCGGAGCCGTACAGCAAACTCAAGAATTTCTCTCGCGTTGTTTCTTCTCGTTTCAGCGTTATCACCCGCGATTCGAAATCGTTCAACTGCCACTCCTTCTTTGGTTTCCTTAGTTGTGAAATCTGAACCCCTCGAGATAACGAGCGCCTCCCACGCCACATCGGGGAATTCACAAGTAAGCACTGCGATCTTCAGCCACGGAACGATTCGCCGATGGCGGCCCCATTTGGAAAGACTCACATCCAGAACGATCGAACCTGCGACTTCAATACGATCCGCAACTGTCATCCCCGAAACTTCAAAATTCACCAACCGATGACTCCGGTCCGATTTCACTTCGTTGAGCAGTGGAAGCATTTCCTGAACCAAAGCATCTAATTCCCCGACTAGCAAGTCTCCAATCTTCCCAGGTGGCAACTTGCCCAATGAACGCGAACGCTTTGTCCATTCGTCGACACCAACGCCCTTAGTCATCTCGCCCAAGAGTTCAGTACCTAGTTTCCAAGACCCGAGTGGATCGGGCCATATCTCTATCTCGTCAGAAACTTCCCGCTCGTCCTCTGGAAGAGATATGCCGAGTCGTTCACCAACCAATAATTTGAATGGATCAACAAATGGTTCTTTAAGTTTGTTGATCCCAATGATTGGGTCATCTTCTTCTATTTCAGGGAGCAGGACGTCACCAAGTTCAACAAGAGAATCCGCTGAACCTTCATCTTGCCTCCGCAATACTTCAAGGGCAGCTGCGTCAAAAGTCCATGGTCGATTCCAAAGGAGTCCTGCCTTCTTTGCAACGTCTCCCTCCTCCGGCTTGGGAACACTGAGATTAGAAACGTCTGCCAACTGGCGCGAATGTTTGATAACAAGAGGACTGTTGAGGTCAAGCCCTGATGAATTTGCGACCAAAGAGAATTGATCAATCAATTCTTCTAACGCAATGACACTAGGGATTTCATTGTTGTTCGATACGTCATGCCCATCGCAGACAACGATGAAGTAATCAGAAGCACTGGACAGGGCAGCAAGGATAGATACTCGATCTTCCAACTTCGGATCTCGATCACCAGCTCGCGGGTGCTCTTCCAAAATATCATCGCCGTCAGCGCCGCCTTGCCTTAATGCGCCACGGTCTAAACCAAGTATGACTACAACTTTGGCCTTGATTGATCGAAGATTCGTCAATGTTCCGAAACGTACACCGTCAATCCAACTACTTGATCGACCACGCTTGTCTGGTGCAACACGTTGTAGCGCTGTACGCACATCCATGATAGAAACTTTGGAAGCACGATTATCTATCACTACTTCGCGCATTGACTGAGAGAATTCATGAAGTGAGTTCATCTGATCGGCGATGACTTCGCTGGACACGTCAAACAAATCGTTGATTGTTGCATCAATAAGATCGGCCCATTCCTGATGCGTGAGGCCAGCACGCGTCCGCAAGGTCACCTTTCGGACGAGTGCGATAAAATTCCACAGATTGCCGACGTTCTCATAGTCGCTACTTCCTAAGTCATCGAAAGGCACGACATCGTCACCAATGAAGGATCGGCCGTCGTCAGGAGCGAGGAGCCCAGCAACAAGCCGAGTTGCCCCGTGCACCCAAGTGCCCTGCCCTGATTCTTCGGGGTAGCCGGCGTTCACCCGTGTCTCAACATCGAGTCCCCAGCGAATCTCCATATCTCTCACCCAGCGTTCGACATCGGCAAGGGCTTCAATTGAAAACCCAAAGCGCTCACGAATGCCGCTCTGGGCCAAGGTCACTAGAACTGACGACGCTGTCATCCGACCAGAGCACAATTCAAGAAAAGTGTCTAATAGGTCAAAGATCGAATCGCCGCCAGTTGATGCTCCAAGTACCGCAGTTCGTATTGAGGTTCCATCAACAGGCTTTTCCCCGATCGGTTGAATCAATGCTTCAAAACGATCCAATTGTGGACAAATCACCAAAATGTCTCGGGCATAGATATCCGATCTGGAGTTGAGTATGTGCAAGACCACATCGCGGACAACCTCCATTTGACGAACTGCCCCATGACATTTATGAATCTGAATTGACCTATCCGACTTATTCTCGAATTCCAGGTTCTCCGCAACGGACATCGCTCCTGAACTGATATTTTCTTTAACTTTCCCAAGCAGCGTTTCCGGAAATTCAGGTTCTATGTAAGTAATCCGATCGGCGATTGACTTTAGTAACCCAGCCGCCTCGCCTGCTGGTCTGGCCCACGATTTTAGAAGTGGATTAGAAATTTTGACTAAAGGATCTATCTCTGCTCTATCTGGAACAAGATCTACAGAAATCAAATTTGTTTCCCTGTGAAGACCTAAAGAAACTGTCAATGCAAAAATATGCACCTCTGATTGCGAGGCCATCTTCTTAATCAAGGCCGCCTTAAGCGGGGACACATAATCGAGACCAAAAAAAGAAATGTTTCCCAACAAAGGTTGAACTGAATCTGGAATTTCGTTATTCGAAATCACACCAACCGCAAACTCTGCGGAACTTTCGCCGAGTAGTTCACGGACACGACGCCAAAGATGGTATTGCCATTCGTTAGAGACCGATAGCGGTTTACGACCGTCAGTCATTTGGCCTTGCGCCCACGAATAGACCATGTCGGGACGTTGAAGCGAATAGCGGGTGAACAGAGACGCGATTTTCGCTGCTAATGCCAGTTTCCGAGTGACATCCTCATAACCCGGCACCAAAGTCTTGTCAGTCTCCAGCAAACTATGGATCACCCAAACCAAACGATCTTCGTTCCACATTCCCACTGAGGCCGGGATGTTGCCCATCGAATTCTGGTTAAAGTCACGAGGCAACCAAAAGTCAACATTTGCAAGAATTTTCCCACCACCACCCTTGCTCAAAAGTGGTGGTAGTTGTTCAATTAAGTAGTCACGAAGACCAATATGTGGGACGACAATGAAATCTTTAGAAAGAGGATCAAAGCGCTCTCGCGATAACCATGCAGCGAGAGGTGCGACGAGGACTCCCACCTCTTCAGCAACAACGACTTCTATGCTCATATTCTCCCCTGGAAACCCAACTGCAGCAGCTGCCTCAACCTAATGACAACTCGAGATACAACTTCAACTGAATAGCAACACTATCGCAAATGATCCACGCTCAGTCTCGGCGTATCTGTCGAATGGGACGCACTGAAAATGCCATTTGAACGTTGGACATCATCTGCTCTCCGTCACTGAAAATGATTGAGTAGACAAACGGCGAAAACACAGGAGTCGAAGACCAATACTGCTCTCCCGTCAGATTCCCCAGTCCCAATGAATGGAGATTTTCGTAAATGAGTTGCAACTCGTCAACCGACGGCAAATGCCAATCGTCAAAATCACCTATTGAAACCAAGTCAATCTGCAATAACGCAGGACACAGAAAATCAGACTCATCGATGACTTCACAATTTCGCAAACCGGAGCCAACTGCCTTTTTCATTTTTGGAAAAGTGAATTCGTCAGACGTTCCCCAGACAATTGTGGGGTCGGACTCATTCCCGAAATGCCATCCCGATGGTGCAACTTCTAAAGCGATGAGATCGTTTTCGGTATCTTCATTGACCCAAAATATCAATCCACCACCAGGTCCAACTGCACCTATTGCTATTCCTATTTGTTTTCCCTTTCGAACAAAATAACTACATTCAGTTTGATTATCCGCTCTTTCTTCAAGGTGAAACCCGCTTTCGATCAAGAGGGAGATGAATTCATCCGCACTAAGATCGGTCGTCGGGATGTTTCTAAACGCCGCTTCATCTGTTTGACTGCTTGACGCAACCTCCATGTGATAATGCGAGTTTTGTATCAAGGACATCACCTCCTCAGAGAGATCAGAATCCTTATAAATACAAAAAGTATCTAGCGGATCGACTTGAAATATTTCTCTTGTCTCAAGTTCTTCAACTGCAATCTTTCTCGTTGTCATTGAATTCTCATCTCCGTCTCATTTAGTAATTTACGAAATAACACTTCCCGATATTTTCAACCTGTAGACACGAAATTCTTTGAGCTAGTTATATCCATCGCCTACGTCGGAAGAATAGAACCTGGCCGACTGTCGCACAAAGAATGAGAAGCCATGAAATCAAGTAACCGTAGTAGGTGTCTTTTTCCGGAAAATTAAGATTTTGTCCATAGAGACCGACGATAAAAGTGGGGACGAGCATTATGGATGCAATCGCACCAGTGAATTGATTTGCACGAATTTGTGCGAACGCGTCTACTTGCTTGATTTGATCATTTGCGAGCTCAATCAATTCATCTATCTCTTCGATCCAAGATTCAATATGTCTGATTTCAATGCATAAATCGGAAAGATGAATTTCTAAATGATGGGGAAACATTTCAGTTTCTACTTCGTCAACTGCAACATTAAGGTCAATTTCATCAGACGCAATTGAATTCAAAATTGAACCCGTCTGGCTGATGATTCTCTTTATTCCTGGCAGTTCCTTTCTAACTCCCGACAAATCTTCCCTGACTCCGTCTACTTCATGCATAAAGACTTGCCTCTGTTTACGTGTCATAGAGGAAATCGTAATAACAGACATTTCATCTTTTCTTTGATCCTGAGTTCGAATCAAAAGTTTGTGCGAAATTCCAATCATGAGTTGCAACAAATAACGGGCATCATCAAAGATTTTTGAAACTGAGAATTGAAACAAAGAAACGAGGAAGCGGCCAGCAAAACTGCCCTGATCGAAACTTAGAGAATTTGCTGCGAGAATTCTCGGAATAGTTTCCCATTTAATCTCCGTATTCTCATGGGCAGTCACAACGGCTACTACGTAGTTGTGGGTCATCGCAAACACAACCTCGTCAAAGTCTGCATTTTCATCAGTCACGCTCGAGGGTATTGATAGTTGACCGAACAGATAACCGTCGTGTTCTTCCAACCTCGGGAATGGGTCCGAAACGTGGCCGCTGCCAGAGCGAATATGTTCTTTGGCAACAGGATGCAATTTCAGCCCACTTCGAAATTCAAACTCGTCAACTAAGCCGTCGATGACCCCAGGGGAACTTTGTCCTCTAATTCCCCAAACTACTGTCTCATTAATATCCATTAAACAAACTATGACATGAATAGGGAATGACCACAATAGGGCTTCTTGTCAATCCAAAATTGAGTTATATGGTCCGGTGGTCAAAGGGCTCATAAAGTTCGCCCCCTACTCAGCGTCTGCGACAATTGGATGTCTGAAGTCGTAAGGTACACAGATGGCTTCAAAAGACATACCTTCTGATCGTTTGGTTACACCGTTAAGCGATGAAGTTAGTTTCCTCGTTGTCGACTGTGAAACGACCGGCCTCGAAGACACCGCCCGAGTTATTCAACTAGGAATCGTCGCCCTGGATCCCCAAGGTAATTTCGAATGGAAGTTCAGCAGTTTGGTACGTGGAGACGGATCGCCAGGTTCTGCAGAAGCACAAAGTGTCCACAAAATTTCTGCAGATGATCTGATCGGTGCTCCGAGTTTTTCTGAAGTAATCATGCCGTTACTACAACATTTTCAATCTCGGGTTGTTTTTGCACATAACTCAATTTTTGATCGCGGAAAAATTAATTACGAGTTAGCCCTCATGGGCGAAGTTTCACTTCAAATTTTCGGATGCACGAAGAATCTCGGCGAATTTCTCGGATACGGAAGAATGCGCTTACAAGAAGGGGCGAAATTCTTTGCAATAGATGCCGGCCAAGCGCATGATGCCGGCGACGACGCGTCTACCGCCGCTTCCATCTTGCAGATCTACCTTCAGCGACATCCTGAAAAGTTTTCTGAGTATCTCACATCTGTTGAGAATTAGTGCTCTCACGAGAATAATTGAACGGTATAAAACTGATAATCGGCATCCGGATCGCCGTTCCAAAAAATGGTGCAATCAAGTTCTGTTGAAGACCCTTCAAGCAATGGCTTGAGAATCTGATTTCTATCGCGACCAATAAATCCAACCCGTTTTCCATCAACCATTACTTGAATTGCGTTGGGGTCTTTTTCATGATTAATCGGCTCCAAACGTGCTTTGAAGTCACCCCACAGCGCAGGCTCTCTTGAACCTGAGGGAGGATTTGGATTATAAGTCGACTGCGGTACTGGAAAATTTAAGAGCTCTTTGATTGCCTCTTGATGATACCTAGCTCCACGTACAACGAGAAGTTCTTGGGGAATGAACCTATTTCTTATCTTTGGCTCACCAAAAGTCTTAGTCCATGTAACCATTTGCGTATATTAGCCCTATGAAACATACTTGGGTGAACATAAAGAACTCTGAAACAGGCGGCAACAAGCCCGTAGAGACGTACCAAGACCAATTAGAACAAGCGCTTCTTGAATTTGAAACCTCACAACAACTGCGACTCGATGAAACAGTTCGATCAGCGCTCGGTGCACGCGGCTCTGCATTAACTACAAAAAAAGATCGGATTTATACCCATCCAGTACCGCATCTCAGCAACCACGGCTCCTACATTTTCGGCAACATCTCAGTTCCAGCCGATATAGAGGACGGCAAATCGGACTTTACAAACGTTCTTTTCGTAGCGACTCCCAATTACTTGCTCACTGTCTTAGTCGACCCCTCTTGGGTATATAACGCTCGATTCGGTGAAGCTGTGCTCAACATCTATCAACAACATGCTGACAATGGCAATGAGTCTCAGGTTTCAAAAACATTGATCAGACTTCTAAATATTTGCGTTTCAACCTTGGACCATTCACTTGATTCTCTCAATCACAGATTCAGGAGGTCTAAGGAAAAGATCGGGGCAATCAACGTTAGAGACGGAAAGACCCTCGAGCAAGAAGTAGACAAAAGGTATTCCTCGATCCAAGACCTTGACATTGAGATCAACTCGCTAACCACGATTATTGAACAACTCGAAATCATGCTCAGCCAGATAGAAAACCACGAAATAATTATTTCCATTCGCGATTCTGACTTTGCGTTCTTCGATAACGATTCCCGCAAGAGTGCTAATGGGATCCGAATCCAAGCCCTACATCTCGTTTCTTATCAACGGGCTCTAGTTTTTGACTGTGCTTCGCTGATTAAGAAAATGGATCGACTTCAAGAAAAAGCATTGACTCTAGCGACGCACCGCATCACCGCATTTGGTGCCGCAATTTTGATCCCCAATTTGTTATACGACTTTTTTGGACAGACTTTCACATCGGGTCAATCGTTGCCAAAAATAGTTCTTGACAACGGATGGACTATTTCATTAGCGCTGACCGCAAGTTACTGGATTTTCCAGTACATCTGGTTCAAGCGCAAACGATATATCTAGAAATAAAGCCTCCCAGCGCCCTGCCTCTGTCGAATCGAACCGAATAGTCATCATTGATCATTATGTTAAAAACTGGCGTTTAAGGGATGAGTAAAAAATGTCATCAATGAATTACGAAAATGACTACCCGATAATCAGAAAACTTTCTATTGTATCGCTTATTTTCGCAATACTCTCCATCCCGGCAGTTGTGCTTCAGTCAAGTGAGTCAGAAGAACTCAAACATCTGGGCGAAATTTCTGGTGTTCTGATCTGGATCTTCTTTTGCATTGAAATTACGATTTTGCTACGGATATGGGAGGACAACCTAGAATTCTTAAAAGGACATCTCCTTGAAGTCATTGTTGTCATCGCTAGTTCTCCTTTTTTTCTACTGGCATACGAGTCCGAATCACTCTTCGGCATTGCTCCATTTCTTCGAATGATTAGATTCGCGAAATTTGTAAAAATAAGCAAGATTGGGAAGACAGTGCATATTTTGCGTAAAGATGAATCTCTTCCCAAATGGTCGGACTATGTTGTGTGGTCTCTCGCTGCAGTCGTAGGGGTTAGCGTCCTCGGCATGATTTTGGACAGCGAAAGCCATTCAATTTCTCATGGATTTACCTATTGGTTCCACTTACTAGAGGAGAACTTTTCCTTTGGAGTAATAAACAGCGTTCTGTGTCTTGTGACTTTCATAATCTCTACTTTTCTTATTCATCAAGCACATATCAAACGGCGAATCAAATCCGAACAATAGAGCTGACCATGAATTCAAATGCGCTGAATCAATCTCTAATTCTGATTAATAAATTCAGAACCTTTTTGAGTTATCTCTAACATGCTGTAATTGCCTTCTCTCGATACATATCCTCTTTCTTCAAGGAGTGCGGCGACCGAGTCTGCTCGGGGAAACGAGACTCCCATTTTTCGTTGCAAAACTGACACTGAGCAGAATTTCATTTCAATAATAATCTCCATAGCATCTTGGATCCATCGATCATCATTAGTTAAGAGTGATCGGCCCAATTCGTGGTGGTTAACACTTTGATCTAAGGCACTCACTGCTTTTGGTGGCCAGAAACTACAAGCTATGTCGATATCAACGTCCGACTTATGAACCAAAACAGTCTTGACGACTTCTGGTTTGTCGGCACGCTTGACAAACGCCTCCCCGGGAGACGCCAGAAATTGAGCCCCATCAATAGTCGAGGACAAAATACTTTCACGATGAGTTGTTACTTTGAGCGCAATCTGCGCGTTGAATAAGAACTGTAATTTTTGAGCCACTGTTGGCAATATCCAAGTCCCAACAGCTAATAACACTTGGATATCTACACTTCGCCCATGGATCAAGATGTGTGACAAT
The DNA here is from genome assembly GCA_009700145.1 of Actinomycetota bacterium. Taxonomy (GTDB): domain Bacteria; phylum Actinomycetota; class Acidimicrobiia; order Acidimicrobiales; family Ilumatobacteraceae; genus Casp-actino8. The sequence goes on along the minus strand of WLMQ01000025.1, from coordinate 1,682 downwards.
CGTTCAAATGCCTGTGCTGACGAGTCATCATTTATAAATGACAGGTCATCTATAACCAAAAAGATGCCTCGAAAATCATCATCAATTTCATTAGTTCCGAATTTCTCTTGATATGACTTAAAGTCACGGCAACTATTTTTCACCAAAAAAGTTTGTCGTTTTTCAATTTCTTTCACCAACCACGTCAAGACGTTCAGATAATTCTTTGTTGTCGGAGATATTGGCGTCAATAAATGGGGAATAACTGAGAATTGCAAAAACTCAGTTGGGGACGAAGCAAGAATGATGAGCCCTAGGTCATCTGGCCCCGAATTCCCGACATACTGAGCGACAATCGTTCTCAGTAAAGTTGATTTTCCAGAACCACTAGTCCCCGAAATTAGCGTGTTGAAATCCGAGTGTCGGTTTAAACAGATTCGCGAATTTTCGTCGGCGATCCCGATGACCACATCTTCAAATATGGTCCAGTTTGGCGAAATACGTTTGACCTTTACTTGCGCGGCTTCTTGAGAAACTTCGAGGGAAATTGACGGATCAATTTCAAGGGTCTCACTCTTATCTTCGTCTGAAGGAATGACATCCACCCGGTCAGTGTCTTGAGCAAGTTTGTTATCAGAAGTCTGTGGTCTTAGATTGCGAAACTTAAACATTTACGCCCCCTAGATCTCTGAAACTTAGAAGTAAATGATCTTTTCCGCGCGAGCTTCGGCTTCGTCGAGGTCGTCGGTGTAGGCGCCAGTCGACAAATACTTCCAACCGCCGTCGCACACGATGAACACAATCGTGCCTTCTTCAATTTCGCTAGCCACCTTTGCAGCGCCAGCGAGAGCTGCACCCGCTGAAATGCCGGAGAAAATCCCGCACTCCTGCACGAGGCGACGGGTCCACTCAATTGACTCACGCGGACGAACAACACGCTTGCGATCAAGAATGTCAAAACCGTGCCAGTTATCAAACAACGGCGGAATGTAACCCTCATCAAGATTGCGCAAGCCTTCAACGCTTTCACCAAGTGGTGGCTCAACGGCGATGATCTTGACACCGGGCTTATTTTCTTTGAGGAAACGACCCGTTCCCATCAGAGTTCCGCTTGTTCCGAGACCAGCAACAAAGTGAGTGATTTCGGGGCAATCGCGCAAAATTTCAGGACCAGTGCCTTCGTAATGTGCACGCGCATTGGCATCATTGGCGTATTGATACAAGAAGCACCAGTCGGGGTTTTGTTTCGACATTTCAATTGCTCGAGCGACCGCACCATTTGATCCTTCTTCGCCAGGAGTCAAAATGACTTCGGCTCCGAAAATATCGAGCATTTGCCGACGCTCAATCGAGACGCTCGTCGGCATCAGAATCTTGATCGGATAACCCTTGATTTGCGCAATGGCAGCTAAAGCGATTCCTGTGTTCCCCGAAGATGGCTCAACAATTGTCTGACCTGGCATCAAACGCCCATGCTTTTCGGCGTCTTCGATCATGGCCTTGGCAATGCGATCTTTCACCGAGCCAAAGGGGTTCTGGTTTTCGAGTTTGGCGATGATGCGTACATTGGGATTAGGCGACAAACGACTCACGTCGACGAGTGGAGTATTGCCAATCAGGTCGAGAACACTTTCGTACGGAATCATTGTCACCTCCAACCAGTTCGCTGCAGGGTCAATTCCCTACTAAGCCACTCAGGATTG
>WLMQ01000024.1 GCA_009700145.1 Actinomycetota bacterium | reverse complement strand
GCGGTGTCGTACAGCCTGAACATGACAAACGAGCCTACGCCCCCACGGCCAAGACACCTATAACCTGCAACCCATGGCAGTGACCGAATCGGCATTTGATCCGACCCAAATTCCCGAAAAGCCCACCCTTGACGGCATCGAAGCCGAATGGGCTCAACGTTGGCAAGACGAGGGCGTCTACGCCTTCAATCGCACAGCAACTCGCGATCAGGTGTATTCAATCGACACTCCACCGCCGACGGTCAGCGGCTCGTTGCACATGGGCCACGTCTTTTCGTACACCCACACCGACACCATCGCGCGCTACCAACGTATGACCGGTAAATCGGTTTTCTATCCGATGGGATGGGATGACAACGGTTTACCGACCGAACGTCGCGTCCAAAACTTTTTCGGCGTGCGCTGCGACCCAAACGTCGCTTATGAACCTGGCTTCACTCCCCCATTTCGCGGCGACCCTCCCAAAGATCATCAGCCCATCGCGATTTCACGACCCAACTTCATTGAGTTGTGTGAAGAACTCACGCACGAAGACGAAAAGATCTTCGAAGACCTCTTCCGCCGACTTGGCTTGTCAGTCGATTGGGATTATCTCTACACAACAATCGAAGACCGCAGTCGTCGCGCGAGTCAGCGCGCGTTCTTGCGCAACTTGGCTCGCGGTGAGGCGTACACACAAGAAGCACCAACTCTGTGGGATGTCGATTTCAAAACTGCCGTCGCGCAAGCCGAACTCGAAGATCGTGAGCGTCCAGGCGCATACCACAACGTGGCTTTCGCTCGTAGCGACGGTCAAGGTGATGTTGTCATCGACACCACACGACCAGTTTTGTTGGCCGCATGTGTGGCACTCGTTGCACATCCGGATGACGATCGCTACAAACCACTTTTCGGCAAGACTGTTCGCACTCCGCTGTACGGAGTTGAAGTTCCCGTGCTTGCACATCCACTTGCACAAATTGATAAGGGCACCGGCATTGCAATGATTTGCACGTTCGGTGACCTCACTGACGTCATCTGGTGGCGCGAACTTAATTTGCCAACTCGCGCCATCATCGGTCGCGACGGTCGCATCATTACTACTCCACCAAACGGACTTGAATCACCAAGTGGAATTGCGGCCTACGAACACATCGCTGGCTTATTCATCAACCAAGCACAAACAAAAGTTGTCGAAATGTTACGCGAGTCCGGAGCAATGCTCGGCGAACCGCGCGCCATCATGCACCCCGTCAAGTTTTTTGAAAAAGGCGATCGCCCGCTTGAAATCGTGACGAGTCGTCAGTGGTATATCCGCAACGGTGGTCGCGATACCGATCTACGTGGCGCACTCTTAAACCGTGGCGAGAATTTGGTGTGGCACCCCGACCACATGCGTCATCGTTATTCAAATTGGGTTGAAGGACTCAATGGAGACTGGCTCATTAGCCGTCAGCGTTACTTCGGTGTTCCAGTGCCGGTTTGGTATCCAGTCAATGCTGACGGTGAAACAGTGCATGATTCGCCAATTGTTCCGAGCGAAGACATGTTGCCCATTGACCCATCAACTGATGTGCCATCTGGATACACCGCCGATCAACGCAATCAGCCCAACGGTTTCATCGGCGATCCCGACGTGATGGATACATGGGCGACATCATCGCTCTCACCTCAGATTGCTGGCAAGTGGGAAGACGATGCCGATCTATTCGGACGCATCTTCCCCATGGATCTGCGGCCTCAAGCACACGACATCATTCGTACGTGGTTGTTCAGCACAGTCGTACGCGCAAACTTTGAACACGATTCGTTGCCGTGGAAAAATGCTGCATTGTCAGGTTGGATTCTTGACCCCGATCGTAAAAAGATGTCGAAGTCAAAGGGCAATGTTGTGACCCCCGTTGACTTGTTTGAAAGGTTCGGCTCTGATGCCGTGCGTTATTGGGCAGCATCAGCGCGACCCGGCATTGATACAGCATTCAGCGAAGACCAAATGAAAGTTGGCAAGAAGTTGGCAACCAAGTTGCTGAATGCCACCAAGTTTGTTTTGACTTTCCCGCAACCCGATGTCGATGCGAAGCCCACTCATCCTGTTGATCTCGCGATGTTGGCACGCGTTGCTGAAACAGTTCGTGAAGCCACCGTGGCCTTTGATCAATACGACTACGCACGCGCACTCGAACGAACCGAAGCCATGTTCTGGTGGTTCTGCGACGACTACGTCGAACTCGTCAAGGGCCGCGTGTACAACAGTCAAGGTGCCGATGCCGCAGGTTCAGCTATCAGCGCCTTGCGACTTGCTTTGTCAGCCTTGCAACGCCTCTTGGCACCCTTCATGCCCTTCACGACCGAAACGGTGTGGCGTTGGTGGCAAAACGGTTCGGTGCACACCGCAACGTGGCCGACCGCTGCCGAACTTGGTCCTGTTGGCGACAGCGCCATCCTCGACCCAATCGGCGACATCTTGAGCCAGGTCCGCCGTGCCAAAACCGATGCCAAGACCTCGCAAAAGACTGCAGTCACCGAAGCCACGGTTTCGGCTACGGATGCAGTCTTGACGGCTTTTGAGTTAGGCCGAGGCGACCTGAGCGATGCCGGAAGCGTTCGCTCATGGGTCACGGTTTCAAGCGCCGGCGAGACAACGGTCTCGGCAGTGCTTGCACCACCCGAACCCGCTTCCTGAGGGACAACCGCCTCCCAAGACAGGTAGTTTGTACCTCCTGTGACGGACTCAGTAGAACCCGGCGAACAGTCGCCAGGCACCGACCCTCATCTCGAGGATGACACCCTGACGGGCCTTCCTCGTTTAACCGTTGAACCTTTACGCAAGCGCCATCGCACTTGGCCACAACGCATGGTGCTGACTTTCAACTCGCTCTTAGTTGTTGCCTGCTTAGGAACTGCAGTGACTGTTTACTACGGCAATGAAAAAGCCAACGATCGCAAAGTTGTCTCAATTCTCGGAGCTGAAGGTGGACCGACACTCACAATGCCGACCACCACAACTCCAATTGATCCATCAACTGGTGAACCGACAATCACTGATCCGCCTGTTTCGGTTGATCTCACCGCCAAGAACTTCTTGATTACGGGTAGCGATAACGGAGCGTGCGTCGATCCGAATTCGCCATACGCCTCAGCCTTCGGAGATCGCAACGGCTTAGGTGAGCGCGCCGACACCATCATGATTTTGCGACTCGACCCGAAGACCAACGCGGCAGCTGTCTTGTCATTTCCTCGCGACCTATGGGTACGTATCAACGGCAAGAAAACTCAGGGTCGTATCAATAGTGCTTTCAATCGTGATGATCCGAATCCGCTCATCGTCACCATCTTTGACAACTTCGGCATCTTGGTTGATCACTACGTCAACATTGACTTCTGCGCTTTCAAGGAAATTGTTGATGCCGTTGGTGGAGTACGAGTCCCGTTCGCAACTCCAGTGCGCGACAAGAACACCAACTTGCTCATTGAGGCTGCTGGTTGTCACACTTTTGCTGGCGAAGAAGGTTTGGCTTACGTGCGTTCACGCCACTTCCGCTATTACGATGCCAAGACAAAAAAGTGGGTTGAAGATCCAGCCGCCGATCGGGGTCGAATTTCACGTCAACAAGATTTCTTGCGCCGAGCCATTCAAAAAGCCCTTGATAAATCGGCAGGAAATCCAACGATTGCTAAAGATTTGATTGATGCAGCCCTGACATACGTGATTCTTGATGCCAACCTCACCACTGGCAGGTTGCTCGAGTTAGCGAACGCCATGAAGAATCTTGATCCTTCAACCATGAAGACCTACCAAGTTGAAGGTTCAGGAAAAATGGTTGGCGAACTGGCCGTTATTGAACCGCGCTTAAAAACCGACAATATGAAAGCAGTCTTGGCGGTCTTCCAGGGTCGAGCACGTTTGGTCGATGCGCCTGAGCAAATCTTTGAAGTACCCACAACAACAGTTGCTCCAACTACGACTGTCGCCTCGACAACTACCACCGCGACAACTCCTGCAAGCACCGTTGCTGGCCAAACTGTTCCACCAACGACGAAGGCCCCAAAGACGACGACCACAACCAGCACCACGCCAACAACATTGGTTCCGGTGTATGTCGAATCAAACAGTGTCGGTGTCTTACCGACCAACGACCCCGCCTGCCGCTAAATAGACGACCGAGTCAACAATCTTGTTTCACAAATTGTTTGACTTAATAAGAGATTGACCTGATCAAAATACTTTGATCGAGCACCGAGTCGATATCTACCCGCATTTGTTGACTATCAATATTCCGCCCGGCGGCCTTCAAAAGTAAAAAGTCCTCAGATTGTTTTGCACAAAGTCTTCTTTGAGTATCGCCCGATTCAACTGTTTCAGAGGAATTCAATCTCTTAAAGCCCATGACAAAATTCTAATGATCAGCAGACCAAACATCTAGTTGAATTAACAGACAAGATCTTTAGTCGCCGAGAACGGTCTGCAATGCAGACGGAATATCGCTTGGGCCGTCAATGCAGGCAATACGGGCGCCAACTTGCGATGCCAAGACCCGAGCCTCAGCGTCATCGCCTAACGGAGCCAAAATAACGACCTCATCGAGCGCTCGGGCCGCGGCCTGCACATCACCTTCAACTGTCGCACGACAATCACTCAAGATCACCGTGATGCGTCGACCAGCACGAGTCCGTGACAACTGATCGCCAGCAGCAAGTAATGCTCCCGCCAAATCGGTCGTACCAAAACCGCGCAACGCCAGCACATCAGTCACAACTTGTTCGCCCGATTTGGTTGATGTTTGACCTTTAGCAACGACCACGTCTTTTCCAAAGGCAATCACGCTGTAGTCCTCGGGACTACGCCAAGCAACAGCTGCCGCAGCCATAGCCGAAGTTGCAAGTGGCTTGCCGCCCATTGATCCACTGCGATCAACTAAAAGTGCAATCGCCGTTCCGGGCTTCACCCAACTGCGAACTTTCAAACCTTCTGGGTCAATTGCCTGTCGCGATGCACGAGCATCGAGAATCGCGTCCATTGACGCGTCAAGATCAATATCGCCGGCATCGGGACGATACGGACGCGTTGCCATCTTGCCGATTCCACGAGGCGACACCGGACCGCGTTTTGAAACATCTAGAAATAAACGGCCGGCCAAACGCTTGGCGAGATCGCGCAACTTTTGATCGGTCGCACCCGTGAGATCGGCAAGCAAAGCCAGCATTGCATCAGGGTCTTCTTCAAGACCTTCTTCGACAGCCGTTTCATCAAGTTCACCAACTTCGGGTGACACTTGTTCAAATTGTGGATTGCGTGACAACTCACGTCGCGACAAAGTTTTCTTTGAGGCTTCATTCACTGCCTCATCGGCAGCAGCACCTTCTTTGGCTAGTGGGTCGCCCCCGCCGGGGCGCTCACTTTTCCCGATTCACCTTGCGGAGCTGGGGCAAACACCTCGTTCCACAATTCGGTGATGATGTCTTCGGCAGTTCGCACACTTCCTTCACGAACGCGCACACGACCCGACAACGCAACAAGTGCTGCATCAAGCCCGACACCCGCATCAAGAACTGTCAGTGAACGAACGCTTGCGAGCGACACAGTCACTGCAGCCATGTCAATGGCTCCACGTACTGAAGAGCCAACACGTAGATCGCTGTGGGTACGTGTACGACGCACCAACTCAACGACCTTGTCGAGCCAACCATCGGGAAGATTCTTCGTGCCGCGTCCAGCAATGCGCTGTTCGACTTCGGCATTTTGATAGCCGACCGATACACGGCACACGCGGTCGTAAATCGCCCCAGAAATACGCGCAGTTCCGACCGCATCAAATGGGTTCATCGCTGCCACCAAACGGAAACCAGATGCTGCAGCAACGCGGCCGTAGCGCGGCACGTTCAATTCACCTTCACTCATCACGGTGATCAAAACATTCAATGTTTCTTCGGGAATGCGATTGATTTCTTCGACATACAACAACGAACCATCACGCATTGCAGTCGCCAAAGGTCCATCAACAAACACATCGGGTTCATAACCATCAGTAAGCACTCGTGCTGGATCAAAGTGACCGACAAGTCGTGCTGGAGTCAGTTCGGCATTGCCTTCGACGAATACGAAACCGATGCCCAATCCTTCGGCTACTGCACGCAACAGTGTGCTCTTGCCAGTTCCTGGAGGTCCTTCAAGCAGAACATGCCGATCAGCATCAAGTGCTGCGACAACTAGTTCAACTTCACGACGCCGCCCGATGACTGTGTCATCGAGCGACGCGATCAGAGAACTGCGCGACGGTTGAGTCATTGAAGTGTCAACAATCAGGCGTTGACAATAACGCCACGAAGGTTTGTGCCATCACGCATGGCTTCATAACCTTCATTGATGTCTTCAAGTTTGTAGGTCTTGGTGATGAGTTCATCAAGCATCAACTGACCAGCACGATACATATCGAGTAGCGCTGGGATATCAGCACGTGGGTTCAACGAACCAAAGATGGTTCCCTTGATTTCTTTGTTCCACATGGCCAAGTTGAACAAGTTGATGTTGGCGGTTTCACTCGTCATTGGTGAAATTGCAGTCACAACAACCGTGCTTCCCTTGCCAGCCAAGTTCATTGCTTCACCCATCATTTCACCGTGCAAAACACCAGGGGTCATGATGACACGATCAGCCATTTGGCCATACGTCATTTCCATGACCGACATCATCGCGTCAGCCATTGATGGGAATGTGTGTGTCGCACCGAATTCCATGGCCTTTTCGCGCTTGAACTCAACGGGATCAATGGCGATGATGCGCTTGGCACCAGCCATACGAGCACCCTGCACTGCATTCATACCAATGCCACCGATACCGACAACAACAACAGTGTCACCAGGCTGCGTACCAGCGCGATTGGCTGCTGATCCCCAACCGGTTGCTACACCACACGACACGAGTGCAACACACTCAAGCGGGATGTCCTTTTCAACCTTGATGATTGACTGCTCGCTCACACATGCGAACTCAGAGAATGTTCCAACCTTGGCCATCAACGTGACGGGTTGACCATTAACGAAGTGACGGTGAGTGTCATCGGTGATCATGCCACCAACAAATGTCTTGGCTCCGTTGTCACACAAGTTCTGACGACCCGTGCTGCAGTAACGACAACGTCCACATGACGGTACGAATGACGCCGACACGTGATCGCCAACCTCGACGCTCGTGACTCCGGGTCCAACTTCAACAACGACGCCAGCACCTTCGTGACCACCAATGATCGGGAAGAAACTTTCGATACCCATGAGGGGCCAGAACTCTTCGGGCGGAACCATGTCGCCAGTGACCAAGTGTTCGTCGCTGTGGCACAAACCTGCGGCGCGCCAGTGGACAATCACTTCACCGGTCTTGGGTGGGTGGATTTCGATTTCCTCGATCTTCCACTGCTGATTCAAGCCCCACAATACGGCGGCCTTTGACTTACGGATTCCAGACATGGCGGTCTCCCCTTCGTGGCACGTCCTTCGCGCCTACCAAGAGAACGCTACTCGCCTAGAACCTCAGGGCTCTAGGCGAGTCGCTGCAGATTTCACTCGTATACGAGAACTCCACGAATGTTTTCGCCAGCCCGCATGGCTGCGTAACCATCGTTGACGCCTTCGAGCGAATAAGTGCGGGTCACGAGACCATCGAGGTCAAGTTGACCCTCGCGATACAGACCAGCCAACTTCGGGATGTCGGCACGGGGATTGCCCGAACCAAACAACGAGCCAACAACTTGCTTTTCCATCAACGTGACATCAAGCAGGTTCATGGTGACGCCCATTTCCATTGCTGGGTGAATGTTCGTGACAACCACGCGACCGCGCTTCGATGCCAAGGCCATGGCTTCAGCCATCAGGGCTCCAGATCCAACACCCATCGTCAAAATGACCTTGTTGGCCATGGTTCCCCAAGTGACTTCTTGGAGCAGCGCCACGGCATCAGTCATTGAGGCGGCCGTATGGGTCGCACCGAATTCCATGGCCTTTTCGCGCTTGAACTCAACCGGGTCAATGGCGATGATGCGCTTGGCACCAGCCAAACGAGCACCCTGAATGGCGTTGGCACCAATTCCGCCGACGCCCACAACGGCAACAGTGTCACCAGGTTTTACTTCGGCGGCATACACAGCCGAACCCCAGCCCGTCACAACGCCACAGCCCAAGAGGCAGACCTTGTCGAATGGCAGATCGTCGTCAACCTTGATGCAACTGGCTTCGTTCACCACGGTGTGGTGAGCAAAGGTTCCGAGCAGACACATCAGACCGAGTTCTTGACCACGAGCGTGGTGACGTGAACCGCCATCAGTGATCTGGCGTCCGCCACCCATCAGCGCACCGAGGTCGCACAGGTTCTGGTGGCCAGTTGAACAGCTCGGGCAACGACCACATGACGGGATGAAGCCAAAAACCACATGGTCGCCCGGGGCCAGCCAGCTGACTCCTTCGCCAACTTTGCGGACGATTCCGGCACCCTCGTGGCCACCAATAATCGGCAGCGCAAAAGGCAGGTCGCCGGTCATGAGGTGCTCATCGCTATGGCACATACCTGATGCCTTCATTTCAACAAGTACTTCGCCAGCTTTGGGATCGTCGAGTTCGATGTCTTCAACGCTCCAGGGCGTATTGGTTTCCCACAAAATTGCGGCCTTGGACTTCATGTGTACCCCCGTGATTAGGCGGTCATCGGATTGATGACCCGAATAGATATTCATATTAGATCAAGCGAACGGTAGTCGCTCCCAAGCCAGTGCGTTGTACGCTTCTAGTCATGGAAAGCCCGATTGCTACCGCAGATACTTCTGTCGTTGAAGAGTCCCCCGTCGCACATGTCGTTGGCGACATAGTTGGCGACGTTCCTGCCATTGAAGCCGAACTGCTCATCGAGGAAATTTCCATCGATGGCATGTGCGGCGTCTACTGAGCCTCGCTTTTACGGCAACCGAGACCGTCATGACAGTCGCTCTCGAGTCAGTTCTCGAAATCCATCCGCAAGTCGCGGTACGTCCAGAAACCTTTGGGGCTCTTGCGTACCACTATGGCAATCGTCGCTTGATTTTCTTGAAGCACCCTGATGTTGTCACGGTCGTTCAAGCCTTGAATGATCACCCCGATGTGCAATCCACTTTGAGTGCCTGTGGGGTTACTCAAGATCGTTGGCCGTCATTTGTCGCAGCATTGTCATCGCTCGAAACTTCGGAGGTTGTGCGTGAGCGCCAAATCGCTAGTTGAAGAAATGAAGCGCGGACTTGACGCGCCAATTTGTCTGACCTGGGAACTTACTTACGCCTGCAACTTGCAGTGCGTGCATTGCTTGTCATCGAGTGGTCAGCGCGATGAACGCGAGCTTTCAACCGAAGAAGCAAAAAAGATTCTCGACGATTTACGAGACTTGCAAGTGTTCTATATCAATATCGGTGGCGGCGAACCCATGGTGCGCCGCGACTTTTTTGAACTACTCGAGTACTCGGTTGCTAACGGCATTGGTGTGAAGTTCAGTACCAATGGCGCTTTCATTGACGAAGAGAAAGCGCGTCGTCTTGCGGCCATGGATTATCTCGACATCCAGATCAGTCTTGACGGTGTTGACGCAGCAACAAACGATGCTGTGCGTGGCGAAGGTTCGTACGACATGGCCATTCGAGCCATGGAAAATTTGAAGGCTGCCAACTTTGGTCAATTCAAAATTTCAGTTGTGGTGACTCGCCATAATGTGTCACAACTTGATCAATTCAAAGCACTTGCCGACCACTACGGCGCACAGTTGCGCGTCACTCGTTTGCGCCCTGCAGGTCGTGGTGCCGATACATGGCACGAACTACACCCGACCAATGCACAGCAACGCGAGATCTACAACTGGTTGTTGAAGCACGGCGAAAATGTCTTGACAGGTGACTCGTTCTTTCACCTCAATGCACTTGGCGAATCACTTCCCGGTCTCAACATGTGTGGAGCCGGTCGCGTGGTGTGTCTCATCGACCCCATCGGTGATGTGTATGCCTGCCCATTCGTCATTCACGATGAATTCAAAGCCGGCAACGTGCGCGACGAGGGTGGTTTTGCCAAAGTGTGGAAACAAAGCGATTTGTTCCTGTCGTTGCGTGAACCCCAATCTGCTGGCGCTTGTGCATCTTGTGGTGCATTCGACGCCTGTCAAGGTGGCTGTATGGCCGCCAAGTTTTTTACCGGACTTCCGCTTGACGGACCCGACCCCGAATGTGTGGGTGGCGATGCCGATGAAGCGCTATCGATTATTGCGCGCGGTTCAGAGCCAAAACCGAGCATGGATCATTCAAAGCCCGTCACTCTGACGCGCAAGAAGCTTTCTGTTTCTGCTTCGCATTAAGAAGATGATTGAGGCCGATTGCGGCCAAAACGATTAACCCGACTTCAGCGGGTAATCGAAAACGTACATACGCATTTGCGACCATCGCCACTAAAACAATCATGGGCAATAGAACCAACAAAATGATTTGATCAATTCGGTTCGCCAGTTTTCGTAGGCCAAAGGCTGTAGCAACGATGATCAACCAAAATTGCAACACGCCAAGTAGTGAGACCCACTTGGGGCGACCTTCAAATGTGGCAGCGTTGTTATTTGATCCGATGAAACCGACGCTTAAAACGCGGGCTATGCGTGCTGCTGCGACAACTGGATAACGAGTGATGTGATCGCCCCAATACGACAGTCCATCGTGACGCATCAGCGTGGATGCACGTGAAGCATCGGCATCTTTGGGAATTGTTGTCTCATACGCACACCAGATATCCCAACTACCGACGTCGTTGTAATACGTTTTGTCACAGTTCGCGCCAGCCAAAGTCAAACCATCGTTAGTCGAGATGTATACCGAGTCTGAGAAACGTGATTGATTCCAGATCACCCATGGAGCGATGACAATGAGTGCTGCAAACAAAACAATCGCTGCATACTTCAGACGCCGCTTGACATCATCGGCACGATGAACTCCGATAACGAAAAAGACCAACAACACAGTCACTAGCAGCAACTCCGGCCGAGTCAGTGCAAGTAGACCAGCAGTGGCACCTAGCCCGACCAAATACTTTCCGTCGTGTTGCCGACGGTGCATGAGGGCCATCAATGTTGCGATCGCCACCAAAAGAAATGTGGGAGTTTCAGCCATGATGAGTCCGTCGTTCACCCAAACATTCGCGTACAGCGCGGTGATGGCTGCAGCGATGAGTCCAACCGTGTCCCCCGCAAGCAATCGACCGATCATTGCCACGACCACTATTGAGGCAACTCCAATGATGACCATCATTAGTCGTTGAGCCGTGATGAACGAGCCAGATGATTCAGTCACCCAACTGATTGGAGTTAAAATCAGTGAAGTCAATGGTGGATGATCAGCAGCAGGCATACCTTGCGCAAAAGGTTGTTCGAACCATCGACCTTGAGCATTCGTTAAAGCCTGCGCCGAATAATACAACTGATCGCCAACCGGCTGGTCAAAACGGGTAACACCAAGTACGAAGGCCAGACGGACGAGTAAGCCAAATCCAGCAATAGCCGACAATCGCCTCCACCACGATTGCCACATACTTTTCATCAATACGACGCTACCCATTCATGGCTGTCAGCAAATTCATGTACTAAGAGTTTCCGATTTTGCCCAAAATCGGCGAGACTGTCAGCGATGTCCTTAGTGCAGCCCCTTTCGCTCGGTTCTCGAACCGCACCCAATCGGGTGATGTTCGGACCCCATGTCACCAACTTGGCTAGCGACGAACGAACTTTCTCGCCTGAACATGTCGCCTATTACGAACGTCGTGCCATTGGTGGGTGCGGAGTCATTGTTGTCGAGGGAGCAAGTGTTCACGAGAGTGACTGGCCCTATGAACGTGCTCCACTCGCAAGTCGTTGTGCTGCTGGATGGGCCTCAATAGCCGAAGCCTGCCACCGACATGGTTCGCTCGTCATCGCATCGCTCGATCACTCGGGCGGACAAGGCTCGTCGGCATATTCACAACAGCCGCTCTGGGCGCCGTCGCGCGTGCCCGAAGTGAACTCACGCGAAGTTCCTAAATGGATGGAACACCATGACATCGTTGCCGTGGTCGAGGGGTTTGGTGAAGCTACTCGCCTCGCACTGAGTGCCGGTTGCGATGGTGTCGAGATCAATGCAGGCCAACACAGTTTGGTTCGCCAGTTTTTATCGGGCCTCACTAATCAGCGCGGCGACGAATATGCCGATCGCATGTTGTTCGCTCGCCAAGTAATTGATGCAATTCGTATTGCGGCGCTTGCCGTGCGTGCTGACGCAGTTGTTGGTTTGCGATTGTCGTGTGACGAACTCGCTCCATGGGCAGGAATCACACCCGAGATGGCACCAGAAATCGCTCGTGAATTATGCGACCTTGGAATTGATTATGTAGTTGTCGTTCGCGGTTCAATCTTCTCGGCCGAAAAAACTCGTCCAGACTTTCATGAACCAACTGGTTTTAATATTGATCTCTGTCGCTCAATTCGCTCTGTATTACCGGCACATGTGGCAGTTTTCTTACAAGGTTCAATTGTTGATGTTGGTCAAGCCGAATGGGCCATCGGCGATGGCGTGTGTGATGCAGTCGAGATGACTCGTGCACAAATTGCCGATCCCGATCTGGTGCAGAAAATCAGCAACGACCAACAGGTGCAAATTCGCCCGTGCATTCGCTGTAATCAGACATGTCAAGTTCGCGATGCCCGAAACCCCATCGTGACTTGCGTGGCTGAACCAACTTCTGGGCACGAAACCCAAGACCCCGATTGGTACACCACAACAAGTTTGCCCCGCCACATCACTGTGGTTGGTGCTGGTGTCGCCGGGCTTGAGACGGCACGAGTTGCTGCACTACGTGGCCACTCGGTAACGATCATCGAAAAATCAGCAACCACTGGCGGTATTGCCGCGATTGCGGGTCCAGGACAACCTCTTGTTGCATGGCTCAATTCCGAAATTGACCGACTGAAAGTACGCGTTGAACTCGGCCACGAATTTGATGCATCATCAGTGAGTGATTCTCAAGTTGTCGTCCAAGCAACTGGGGCACAACGTGGTGTCACTGAATACGAAATCATTTCAGGTGCCGTAGTACTTGATATTGCCGATGTTCGTCGGGGAATTTCTGTTGTTCCCGAAAGCGGAGTCGTTGTCATTCTCGATCCGATCGGTGGCCCCATCGGAGTATCACTTGCCGAAGAACTTGGCGAACGAGCAATCTTGGTGACGCCCGACAATATTGCCGGTAACGAGTTATCACGCACCGGCGACTTGGCCCCTGCCAATGTTCGGCTTGCTCAACGTGGCGCTCAGGTTCAACGTCGCAGTGTGGTGCGGGCAGTTGAGAAACGTGATGCAAACTTTATTGTTCGTGTACAAGATCGTTTCTCTGGTGTACTCATCGAGATCGAATGTGTTGCAGTTGTTGATGCTGGTTTCAGATTGCCGACTGCCCCGATGACTGGCGCGGTTCAAATTGGCGACTGTGTTGCACCACGAACAATTCTTGAAGCAATTCTTGAAGCCCGCCGCGCTGCCCTCACGATCTAACTCATTGGGCGCGAAAACACCCCGGAAACGAGGGTCTAATCGCCCAACACTGGGTGATGCCGTGCCGATTCAAAATCGCTGACATCAATCACGGCTGTAATCGGCATTCCAGGTCCAACGACTGCCGACAAAGCATTTCCACCACTCAATTTTTCGGGGAGACCCGAAGTAAAGACCACCAATCTTTCACCTGGAAAAACTTCAGTCACAACTGCAGCCCGCCCAATGGCACGCCACAACAAATCACCACGCGATAAACCCGGTCTTACATTCGTCAGGCCACCTGCAATGTCAAACAATATTGATCGTCCATCGGGGCGAATCGCTTTTCCAGCAATTTCAAATCCCGTCAGAACTTTTTGACCCCACACGATCTTGTGAAAATGATTGAGCGTCAAAATTTCTTCAACAACGTCGCGAATTGAGCGTGTCTCAATACCGGTTCGAGGTTCACCATCTTTCGCAACACGCTGCATCGCGCGCTCAACATAATTCTCATCAGTATCAAACCCAACGAATGATCGCGATAGCCGTGAAGCAGCAAGAGCAGTTGAACCGGACCCCATAAACGGATCAAGTATGAGATCGCCTTTAAATGAGTACAAGTCGATACAACGTTCAGCGAGAGTCACCGGAAATGGTGCAGGATGATTTACGCGGGTTGCGCTTTCGGGCTGAATTTCCCACACATCAATCGTGGCCTCAATGAACTCATCCGAAGTTGATGTTGAAACTGATGGCAGCCCACGTTTGGCGCGTTTGGCTGGCACAATCGCTCGGTCGAAACGTCCTTTACTCGCCATAATCAACCGCTCAGTTGTGTCGCGCAAAACCGGATTCGTCGGCGACCTAAACGATCCCCACGCACAACTTCCCGACGAACCTCTCTGCTTCAGCCACACCACTTCGCCGCGCAACAAGTACCCAAGTTCGTCTTGCAAAATCGAGGTGATGTCAGACGCCAAAGAACGGAATGGCCGGCGGCCCAAATTGGCCACGTTGACGACGATTCGCCCACCGGGTTCAAGCACTCGCTTGCATTCAGCGAACACCTCGGTGAGCATCTCTAGATATTCGACATAGTCAGCCGGGATATGTCCTTCGCCCAACGCCTCTTCGTAGGCCTTTCCTGCGAAATAGGGAGGTGATGTGACAACAAGACCAACTGAATTGTCAGGGATTCGCGACATATACCGCGAATCACCCACAAAGATCTGATTTCGAACTGGGTCGACCGTTAGCGGATCGGCCAATGTCTCGTCTGCCGATATATCTGGTGTTCGAAAGCGGGCGTAAAAAGCCGAAGCATCATGGCCTTCACGTTTAGACGCACCAAATGGTGAAGTTGCGGTACTGCGCCGTATTCGGGGCGCGTTTTCGCCATAATTCGACACGTCAGACATTGAAGGCAGAGTACCGACCTCCCGCGCGCGCCCGCGCGATACCCATGTCCGAAATGAAGAGGCGCGGGATAGTCCGCCAATCGTTCAGTGCGAGCCATAAAGATAGGTTCAGTGATTGCCATTTTGTTACTCATGCCCGTGGCTTACATGCTCGGCACCTTCCCTAGTGCGGTGTTGCTGGCGCGCAGTCGCGGCATCGATATCACATCATCTGGCTCAGGAAATCCTGGGGCTTCTAATGTGGGACGAGTTTTGGGTCGAAAACTTGGCATTCTTGTTTTTGTACTCGATGGTCTCAAGGGTGCCATCTCTGTTGGAGTGGGATTCTGGATTGCTGGATATGCCGGAGCATTGGCGTTGGCGTGTGCCGCTGTTGTCGGCCACGTCTTTCCGGTCACTCGAAAATTTAAAGGTGGGAAAGGTGTCGCAACGACCGGCGGCGGAATGATTGCGCTCTACCCCCTACTTGGCATAGCAATGACATTGCTCTGGCTCGTCACCGCCAAGGTCACAAAGAAAGCATCACTTGGTTCTTTAGCTATTGCAATTGGCCTACCGATTTCACAAATCATTATCGGTCGTCCTGCTGGCGAAGTACTTACTGGTGTTGGTCTATGTACTTTTGTTGTTTGGCGTCATATTCCTAATCTGAAACGACTTTTTTCAGGAAGCGAAAACAGTCTCAAGACGAAGTGACGCCTTCATCAATGACAAGATGATGGCATGGCACTTCATCCACAAACCGCAGCGCTCTTACTTGCTATCGAGCAACTGAATACTCCCGCGATTGAAACTCAAGAACCCACTGTCGCTCGCGCTGGAATGGAAATAATGACCGCACCATCTGCAGTTCAGTTGCACGAAATTCGTGACCTCGATGCCGATGGAGTACCCGCTCGGTTGTACCGACCAAATGATCGAAAAGACCTCGGCCTGTTGGTGTATTACCACGGTGGTGGATGGGTATGCGGAAGCATCAATACTCACGACGATGTATGTCGCAAGCTTGCCCAATCAATGGGTCACGCCGTATTGTCGGTCGATTATCGATTGGCCCCTGAGTTCGCTTTTCCTGAACCACTGAATGATTGCATCGTGGCCTTGCGGTGGGCTCATGCCCATGCCGATGAACTCGGTATTGATGCTTCACGAATTGCAGTTGGTGGTGACTCTGCCGGCGGAAACTTGGCCGCTGTAGTGGCTAACTTGCAACCAGTACCACTGAAGTTTCAGATGTTGATCTATCCCGTCACCGATGCAACACGTCGTTCACAGAGTTATCAAGACAACGCCACGGGCTATCGCTTAACTGCCAACGGAATGAAATGGTTTTGTGATCACTACCTCAGCGGATCAATAGGTTCACCTACTGATCCGCGCGTTTCACCTTTATTCGCCGACGCCGTCACGCTCGCCTCTGCCCCACCAGCCATTGTGATCACTGCCGAATTCGATCCGTTGCGCGACGAAGGCGAACAATATGCTCATCGACTACTTGAAGCCGGCGTGCCATGTTCGTTGACCCGTTATTACGGACAAATTCATGGTTTCTTTTCCATGAGTCACTTCGTCGACGATGGGGCTGCGGCGATTACTCAGGCAGCTACTGCAACACGAATCGCTCTTGAGCGCTGACAGGGCAAAAACATTGAATTGCCACTAGGTTGACAAGTGTTATGACTGCAAAAAAAGCTACGAAGTCAGCCCCACCTTCATCAACATTGGTGTTGCTCGTTCGTCACGGACAGACTCCAACAACTGGCAAACTTTTGCCTGGCCGAGCAGCCGGATTACATCTTGCCGATACTGGCATCAAACAAGCCGAAGCCGTTGCTGATCGATTTGCTGGGCTGAAAAAAGTTGATGCCATTTATGCATCACCGCTTGAACGAGCGCGCGAAACTGCGGCCCCCATTGCTCGTGCTCTTGGCCTTCGTACCAAAATTGACAAGGGTCTTCTTGAATGTGAATTCGGAGACTGGACAGGTGCCGAACTCAGCAAACTCATGAAGCTCCCCGAATGGTCAACCGTTCAACGTGCCCCATCAACGTTCCGCTTTCCGAATGGTGAAAGTTTCACTGAGATGCAAACGCGTATGGTCTCGGCAATCGATCGCTTAGTTGCCCAACATCGCGGTGGAGTCATTGTGTGTGTTTCGCACGCCGACCCAATTAAGGCTGCCGTTGCACACGCAATGGGAACCCACATCGATCTTTTTCAACGCATCGTGATTAGTACATGTTCAGTTTCGGCCATCGCATACACCACCGGTGGTCCCATTGTTCTCAACGTCAATTCGACAGGCGGGTCGCTCGGCGATCTTCGCCCGTCCTGAGGTAGGCAATGGATTTCTTCGCTGACTTTGAATTTGTTGACGTCATCACATCAGGTGCCATTGGTGAACCTGGTCGTCGAACCTTTTATATTCAGGCTCGTGCCGGAGCTCGTACGGTCACAATCAGGTCCGAAAAGCAACAAGTAGCCGCGATTGGCAAATACCTTCGACGTGCTCTTGCTCATTTGCCAGTTCCCGAAGGCCAGCCTCCTCGGTCGGTCATGCAACTTGTCGAACCAATTCAAGAAGCATTTGTTCTTGGTGCGATTGCACTTGAGTTCAATCGCACCAACGACGAATTCGTTTTGCACCTCAAAGAATTTGCACCTCTCACGCAAGGCGATGACGAAGATGAATTTGATGACGATGAAGACGACGAGGACTCCATCGAAGATGCACCTGGCGCACGAGCCCGCGTCAGCATGACGCGCGCTCAAGCAATGGCTTTTTGCGATAACGCAGACCGGATTGTGTCGGCTGGTCGACCCGATTGCGAACTGTGCGAACTCCCCATAAACCCCGATGGCCACTTCTGCCCACGCATGAACTGACCATCTCGATTTGTCATCATGAATATTTTGGAATTACTGCAACACGGCGAGATTGAAGTTGAAGGTCGCATGCCGTATAGCAGCAACGCGACCTTCCTCGTCAACCTCACTTTGGGTGATCAAGTTGGTAAAGCTATTTACAAACCGTTGCGTGGCGAACGACCCCTGTGGGATTTTCCATCTGGGTTGTACCAACGTGAAGTTGCCGCATACCTTCTGTCCGAGGCAATGAATGTACATGTGATCCCACCAACTATCGAACGTGACGGTCCTTTCGGTATTGGTTCGTTGCAATGGTTCATTGATGCGCGCTTTGAGGAGCACTACTTCACTTTGTACGAGGCTCGTGAAGATCTGCACGATCAGTTTCGCAATATGGCAGCTTTTGACATAGTCGCCAACAACACCGATCGCAAAAGTGGACATTGCCTCATCGATAACGACGATCGCATCTGGGGTATCGACCAGGGCTTGTGTTTTTCTGCTGAGTTCAAACTTCGTACAGTGATTTGGGAATTCGGTGGAGAACAAATTGCGCCTGATTTGATTGCGAAGATCCAACGAATTGTTGATCGTCCTCCGCTTGAAGTTGCGGCATTGCTCGATGCCGATGAAATTGATGCAATGATTGAGCGTGCTTCGATGCTTGCTCAAGGTGGTATGTTCCCGATTGATGCATCTGGCCACCGCTACCCCTGGCCCATGGTCTAGTCATCAACTTCATGCTTCTTGTGATTATCTATGAATGACGATGACCTTGATCCTTTGATCGATCGTGCCGACCTCGACGGTCTCGTGCGACTTATCGATGCTCGTTGTGAGACTCGCGATTGGGAAGGCCTCTTTCGTATCCGTGAACGTGCCCGACTTGCTACAGAAACTGGTCGTCAAGTGTGGCCCGCTACAACATTGGCTGAATACCGCTTGGCCTTACATGCTGATACAAAGTGGGCAGCAAAGGTGTTACAAGAAGACGGCGGTCGATTCACGATTGGTCCATTGACTGAAGTAGTTGCACAAAATCATTCGTGGTTTGACTTAAAGGAATTATTGACCGATGGGCCGCGCTCAGCATTCATTGCCCACGAGCGCGTGATCCGCGGCGAAGCAATTGAACGCGCCGATGTTGGTGATGTGCTCGATGTTTTAGACCTTCCCCTCGAATTGCAATCATGGGAACCCGCGTATCCAGTTGCAACGTATTCAGATAACGGAATTGATGCGCCGTCGCCAAGCGATATCTGGCGCCATGAATGGACCGATATTGAAGCCGACGAAGTTTTTGATGACATGATCGTTGATGATCCGTTTGTGCGTGATGCGTTGCGATCACTGGTTGAGCCGTGGACTTCCTCGTCGGGCGGTCAAGCATCGTCTGTAGTAGTTGATGGAACTCTCAATGATGCAATGAGTGCGCTTGGACATCAAACGTTTCGAGTGGCCCCATTGACGGCCGAGCAAGTATTGCAATGGCTCGCTTGGTGCGGATCATCAGGCGGTGCTCACGGGCGTCGCCGCGGAGCTGCGCTTGGACGCTTTGGAGTGTGGTGGTTGCTGGCCGCGATTGGTGGATTCACCGAAGAGTGGGACGAGTTACGAGATACTGGCGCACTCAGCCACGAGGTGGGCGACACGGCTCAAGCTTTGCGATGGTTCCGGGTCGATATTGAGGGTCATCATCCCTATGAGTTGAACTTGGTGGCTGAGGATCCCGACAACGCCATCGCCGTCGCCCTGATCGCCCACGACCCAATAACCCAATAACCGGCAATAAACAGCCACTTTGGAATCTCGCTGCCGCTAGGCGGCAGCCAAATTCCAAAGTGGCTGGATTGGGTCAGTGGGAAGTGTGATTTAGCGGGACTGGAGGGCTTCGATGAGCTTGGGCAGAACCTTGTGTACATCGCCAACAATTCCGAGGTCAGCAATTCCGAAGATCGGTGCTTCCTTGTCCTTGTTAATAGCGATGATGTTCTTTGAACCCTTCATACCCACCATGTGCTGAGTCGCTCCCGAAATACCACAAGCG
>WLMQ01000023.1 GCA_009700145.1 Actinomycetota bacterium | reverse complement strand
TTCCCGTCGCCTTGTTTGCTGCGGCGTGGGCAGGTGTTCCATTCGTTCCGGTTAATTACCGACTCGAAGATCGCCAGTTACGAATGTTGATTGATCGTTACCCAAATTCATTGGTGCTCACCGATCCATTGACGGCAGATCGTCTAGAAGGATTGTCGCCGCAGATTTTTGATGAGTGGGTTCGTGAACTGTCAAACATTGATCTCGAAGAAGTCGGACCAATCGAGCCAGCTGAAAATGACGACGATGTAGCAGTTGTGCTCTTTACGAGTGGCACAACATCAGAACCAAAGTCGGCATTGTTGCGACATCGCCATCTGATGGCCTATTTGTTGGGCTCAGTTGAATTTGGCAGTGCCGATGATTCGGAAGCAGTGCTGGTTTCGGTGCCTCCATATCACGTCGCTGGTATTGCCAATATGTTGTCGAATCTCTTTTCGGGACGTCGATTGGTGTATCTAAAAAGTTTCTCCGCTCAAGAATGGTTGTCAAAAGTCGCTGAGGAAAAAGTGACTCATGCAATGGTTGTGCCGACGATGCTGGCGCGCATTGTTGAAGAACTTGATGGCGCAGTAATGGCCACATCAACATTACGAACATTGTCGTACGGCGGCGCCAAGGTTTCAGAACGAATCATTCGACTGGCCCTACAAGCATTTCCAACGACTGGGTTTGTTAACGCGTACGGTCTCACCGAAACTGCGTCAACGATTGCCGTGTTAGGACCAGAGGATCATCGTGCTGCACTGATATCTGATGATCCGCTGATTCAACGACGGCTGTCCTCGGTTGGCCAGGTGTTGCCGATGATCGAAATTGCAATTCGCGATGATCATGAAAAGGCCGTAGAGCCAGGTGAGTCAGGTTTGATTTATTTGCGAGGCGAACAAGTCTCTGGCGAATATGCCGGCGCCAATTTGCTGGATAGCGAAGGTTGGTTTTGTACTCGCGATCAAGGTTCCATTGATTCAGAGGGCTATCTCTTTATTGAGGGTCGAGTCGACGACACCATTATTCGTGGCGGTGAAAATATCGCACCGGCCGAAATTGAAGAAGTGTTGCTGGCTCAGGCTGGAGTGGCTGAAGCATGCGTCGTGGGATTACCCGATGACGAATGGGGTCAACGCATTGTTGCGGTTGTTGTGCGGCAAGGTGGTCACAGTGTTGAGCCGAATATTTTGCAAGAAGCAGTGCGCAAAGTTTTGCGTGGATCAAAAACTCCAGAGGAGATCGTCGTCAGAGACTCATTGCCGCATACCGAAACTGGCAAGATGTTGAGGCGCGTTGTGCAAAGCGAATTGCTAGCGCGCGAAGGAGGAACTGCAACATGATTCTTAAGCCTGGGGCCCGACTGATCAGCGCAGTGTGTACGGCCGAATTGATGACGGTGAAAGCACCCAAAACCGAACTTGAAGTGACGATTGGTGGTGTCGCGACAATTGCCTCGGCGGCAGCTCGCGATGGCTCGGGCGCAATAGTTGCTGGTCATGACGGTGGAACCCTGATGGGGAAGCGTTATGTCGATGAGGCTGACACGATTGAACTGCTATGTACAAAGGCTGGTGCTGGAGCAGTCGCAGTAAACGGAGAACTATTGCAATTGAAAGAAGCGAAAGCACTTCCAGCCAGCGACTAATTGGGTCATTGCAGAAGGTGACACGTATGAATGCATCGCAATGTGGCACAATGGAAATATGAAAATGCATCGCCATCCACTTTTGATTTCATCGGTTGCCTTACTTGGTCTTGTCGGCTTAACAGCCTGTTCGAGCGATAGTTCGCCGGCATCGGTTTCGCAGGCACCATCAACAGATGCCACATCAGAAACTCCGACCGATCCGGCGAGTAGCTCAGCACCAACGAGTACCGCCAGTAAAGACACCCCTGCAACAGGTACTCCTTCTACTGAATCAGTCACGATTGAAGTTGACGCAGATAGAGGAATTGCCGATGATGCCTCGGTGGTTGTCGGTACACCCGTCACGATTCATGTGATCTCTGAAGTTGAGGAAGAATTTCACTTACATGGTTACGACATTGAACTAGCGGGTGATGATGTGACCTTCGAATTTGTGGCCGACAAATTGGGTGACTTTGAACTTGAATCACATGACACTGGTGAAGTGATACTGAATTTGTCAGTCGTTGCCGACTGACAAATTCAACAACACTAGTTAGTCCTTAGTTAACGCTTACTTCTGACGGCAAGGCTGGCCGCGGAGCGAACCGCATGCCGCAACTCCGGCAGGTACATCGAGGTTGGGTACGACTGAAAGCGCAATCGACGAAGGATGCTCGGCGTCGTGCCAAATCGTTACCTTTTCTCCAGCGTTGAGAGTTGCAAACTTCCATTCGCCACGGTTACCACCGGGCGTGTCAATCGTGATGCGAATTTTTGATCCAGCGCGGAATGGATGAGCGACTGGGAACATTTCAACTCTCGCCAAAACTGGTTCGTTGGGTGTTAGTAGCTGCATGTCAGACTTAAAGTAGTCATGCACTGGACGAAGTTCGGTACTGGTCGATTCGTTGAGGGCCCGCAGGCTGGCTCGGAGCCATCCGCTCTGGACATAAGTTTCCGATCCGTCGGGACGAATTTCACTGATTGTTACCTCGAGGTCAGTGTCAGTCGCCTCGCTGGAAACCCACAGGTCGGCGGAACCTGGTCCGATGATGACGGTGTCAGTCGTTAAAGCAGCTGTCGTGAATACGGCAGCTGTGCCTTCGGGGTTGCGCACCCAGTTCCACTGAATATTGGCATCCCAAATACTTCCTTCGCCTCCGAAGAATGTCTCAGGAGTTGCCGATGGATCAGCGGTGTATTTGGTGCTACTCGTTTGCGCAACATCGGTACCGAGAGTTCCGTTATCGCCCAAGTTGTATCGAAGTGTTTGTGCTTCCGGAATTGGCCAAGCGGAGAAATCGGCACGCCAACGGTTGAGCGGTGTGCCTGGTGTTTGACCATCTGCGGCGCCTTCTTCAAACAAGATGCGTACCGAGGGTTCGCTTTCGAAAATCTCAAGAGCTTCTTCGAAGGTCATTCCAGCGAAACGATTCTCTTGCACAATTGGAGTAGCGACTTTGAAAATTGAAGGAGTCAAAACCATCGCAATCACATAGGCGGCACTGAGATCAGGAACTTTTTTCGCGACATACAAACTCAAAAACTCGGCATAGCGGGGGAAGACAGCCGGTCCGAGAGATTCGGTATGCAGACCGTTGACCAAAGTTGTGTACATGTGTGGTGTGCCGGTGAACTTGTCAATGAATGCGGGGAAATGCCCACCTGTTTGTTCGTCTTGCGAGGCTCCTGCCAAGAAAACTGGAACATTGATTTTGTCAACAAACATTGATGGGTTGATGGGGTCTCCAACCTCGGGAGCGTAGAACACGTTGTTGTTAATTTCGCTAATGAGGTCCGGGTTTTGCAAACGTAATTTTTGGTTGTCGGCACAAATTGTGTCGCCAGAATCTGCCATTTCTTTTGACCATCCCTGGCCATAAACGGCGGCACTATCCATACGTTCTTTTGTCCACTTCACTGCGAATCCCGTGTTCAAAATTCCGCCTGGTCGCAATGTGCTGCGTGCGCTGTCGTCGATGACCGAGAGCGGCGTGATTGCGGCGAGGCTTGGCGGTTGCGTTGCGGCCACAAAAAGTTGACTGATGCCGGGGTAACTGATGCCGACCATGCCGACTTCGTTGTCAAGCACCCACGGTTGAGCAGCGATTGCTTCAATCGCGTCGTATCCGTCGAGCGATTGAGATTCCTCGAAGTAGCCGAATGAACCACCAGAGCAGCCGGTGCCGCGCATGTTGACTGCGACATAGGCGTAACCGAGGGTTGTGAAAAGTTGACCGAACGTGGTGTCGTTGGGATTGCTTGGTGCATAGCCCGAGTACTCGACGACGGTGGGGTACGGGCCGTCTTCGACTTTGCCAGGAAACATGACATTGATGGAAAGTGTGGTTCCATCACGAGTTGTTAAGTATCCAAAGCCAGGAGCCGGAAGTTCTTGGTCGGAATAAAAACTTTGGTCGGGAATAAACGTTGCGTCATAGACAACGACTTCAGCACTGGCGGCTGACATGTCAGCGTTGACGACTTTGTACAGGCCAACTTCAAGATTGCGCGCTAGGTACGAGCCTTGTTCGTCGGTGGTTCCCTCGGCGGCGACGGTTCCGTCTTGGGCTTGAATCTGTAGATCAGTGCTTGGCTCGGCGTCGATAACCGCTATCTGGTGGGCGCCAGGTCGGACCGTATACGTGGCCAGTGGAAGCGGAGCCAGCGTGGTAGCCGATTCGGTGGTCGGCGCTTCGGTAGATGTTGAATCGCTGTCGCTTGAGCAAGCAACTAGCGAGATAACCGTGGCAAAGGCCGCAGTTGAAGCGAAAATACGACGAGCTGTGTGTGACATTGGTTCCCCCTTAGGTAACTCAACCGACTTTAGAGCCTCGATATCGGGCACAATGGGGTCGTGGCTCAAGAAAAGATCGTGTCCCCAGACCGTGAGTTGATGATTGGCGACGTTGGCCGACTTGTTGACATTGAGTCGCCGTCGCTTGATATTGAGGCACTCACCAAGAGTGCTCGTGAGTTGGCTTCAATGATGGAACAGCGTTTGGGTTTGCCGGCAACAATTGTTGATTGTGTCGCTGGCCCTCATGTGCATTGGGTGGGTGGCGGAACTCCAAAAGTTTTGATTGTCGGTCACCACGACACCGTGTTCCCTAAAGGAGCCCTTGCAGCGCGTCCATTTACGGTTGACGGAGACAAAGCGACTGGCCCGGGAATTTTCGATATGAAAGCCGGAATTGTGCAGGCGATTCATGGCGTTGCAGCACTTGCCGACAAGACGGGTGTTGAGATACTGATCACTTCCGATGAAGAAGTCGGTTCGTTTCATTCGCGCGATTTGATTATTGAACGTGCGAAAGCTTGCGGTGCAGTTTTGGTTTTAGAACCCAGTGCCGATGGTGGGGCTTTGAAGACGGCGCGCAAGGGGACTGGCACGTTCGAATTGCATGTTCATGGTCGAGCATCGCACGCGGGTCTTGAACCCGAAAAGGGAGTGAATGCGCTCGTCGAAGCGTCCGCGCAGATTTTGCGAATCAATACGTTTGGAAACGCTGATTTGGGAACAACCGTGACTCCGACAGTTGCCGTTGTTGGAACGGCCGACAATGTGGTGCCAGCGCTGGCGAAGATTTCCATTGATGTGCGCGTTGTTGAAGCAGTCGAGCGTGAACGCGTCGATGCATTAATGCAATCGTTGGCGGTTGAAAATCTCGAGGCTCGTCTCGAGATTAAGGGCGGGTTTAATCGTCCGCCCATGCCTCCGACTGCGTCAACGTGGTTGTTCCCGATGGCGGTCGAAGTTGCGCGAGAACTGGGCTTGCCCGAAATGCAAGGTGTTGCCGTGGGCGGCGGATCTGATGGCAACTTCACGGCAGCCGCGGGTGTAGCGACTCTTGATGGACTCGGAGCAGTTGGCGGCGGAGCCCATGCTGATCACGAATGGGTTGATGTGAGCCTGATGCCGGGTCGGGCTGTGCTCATCGCCGGCCTCGTCACCCGCCTCCAACAAAACCGCAATTAACTCGCCACTTTGGAAGATAGTTGCCGCCTAGCGGCAGCCATATTCCAAAGTGGCGGAAAATGGGGTTATTCGAGTTCGAGGAGGTTGGTGCCCGCGGCCAATGTTCCGGCCTCGCGGTAAATCGCCAACTTGCTGCGGCTGTCCTCAATATCGAGGTTGCGCATCGTCAACTGTCCGATTCGATCGAGCGGTCCAAACGGCTGATCCTCAACTCGCTCCATGCTCAAACGCTCGGGCGAATAGGTGAGATGTGGACCAGTTGTATCAAGCACCGTGTAATCGTCACCACGACGCAAACGCAGAGTCACTTCACCGGTAATCGCCGAACCGACCCAACGCATAATTGGTTCGCGCAACATGAGGCTCTGGGGATCAAACCAACGACCTTCGTACAACAGTCGTCCCAAGCGCCGACCCATCGTGCGGTAATTCTCGATTGTTCCTTCGTTGTGAATCGCTGTCACGAGTCGTTCGTATGCAATATGCAGCAACGCCAAACCTGGAGCTTCGTAAATACCACGACTCTTTGCTTCGATGATGCGGTTTTCGATTTGATCGCTCATACCGAGTCCATGACGTCCACCAATTCGGTTGGCCTCATGTACTAACTCAACTTGATCAGCAAATTCTTGATCGTTGATTGCGACTGGCCAGCCTTCATGGAAACGAATTTTCACCGTTTCGGTAGTGATCGCAACATCTTCTTGATAGTGCGCGACGCCCATGATGGGCTCAACAATCTCCATTGACGTCGACAACTCTTCAAGCAACTTGGCTTCGTGGGTTGCTCCCCAGATGTTGGCGTCGGTGCTGTAAGCCTTCTCGGTGCTTGCGCGGTACGGCAAATTATTTGCCAACAAGAACTGACTCATTTCAGTGCGGCCGCCAAGTTCAGCAACAAACGCTTCATCAAGCCACGGCTTGTACACGCGAAGCTTCGGGTTGACCATCAATCCGTATCGGTAGAAACGCTCAATGTCGTTGCCCTTATATGTCGAACCATCGCCCCAGATGTCGACTCCGTCTTCATGCATCGCGCGAACGAGCAAGGTTCCGGTGACGGCGCGGCCAAGGGGAGTGGTGTTGAAGTAGGTCTTACCAGCCGTCGTGATATGAAAAGCCCCGCACTGCAAAGCCATTAAACCTTCGCGAACTAATTCGGAGCGGCAATCAATGAGTCGAGCTTGTTCGGCGCCATATTCTTTGGCTCGTCCGGGAATACCTGCAAGGTCGGGTTCGTCGGGTTGACCGAGGTCGGCGGTGTAGCAATAGGGGATTGCACCCTTGGCGCGCATCCATGCCACGGCGGCAGAAGTATCGAGTCCACCCGAGAAAGCAATTCCGACTCGTTCGCCGATGGGGAGAGATGTAAGAACCTTGGCCGACATAAGTTCTGACGCTATCGGTTCGGCCCACCCGAGTCGGGGGACTATTAGGTGGCATATCGTAGGTACTGCATGAATAGCGCCATGAATAACGCCATGAACATTGATGGGGGCATACACGAGATTCCGTTGCTGACGCTCAGTGGCCGATTGTGGTTGTGTGGCAAACACTTCATAGGACCTGATCCCGAACGAGTTTTGAAGCGCGTGAATGCGGATCATGTGGTGTGTCTGGTTCACGAACGTGAATTACGCGATCGCTACGACGGCTATATCTCGTGGTTGCAGTTGACCGATCGCTCCACGTGGTATCCCATTTACGATTTATCGTCGCCACCGCTCACTGAGATTTTGCCTCTCTATCAAGGGGTCGTTGATCGCTTGAGCAACGGTGAGTCAGTGGTCGTACACTGTGCGGCTGGCATTGGGCGAGCGGGCACATTGGCGGTTGCGGTTTGCCAACTGACGGGGATGCCTCTCGACGAGGCGCTTGCGCATGTGCGCAAGCATCGTCCAGGGGCCGGCCCTGAAGTTGGTAGTCAGTTAGATGCGGTGGTCGCCCTTGACGAATTGTTGAGTCGGTAACGGCCAGCAAATGCTCCAGCCACCAAGCACACGCCGGCAATAGCAAGAACCAGAGTAACGATTGCACTGCCCGGCGAGTTGTGGCGGTCTACTGCAGCGAGTATCACGAGAATGATCGTAGGAATGATCGAGACGTAGCAAACATGCGGCCCATGAAAGAGCGACCATAAAGCTGTCGCCATTAAAGGGAAGCACGACGCTAGGACCAAAAGAGTCAAGGTCAATGCATTCCAACGTTGATCATCAAGCCAGATCACCGGTCGACCAATCATTTGCGATGAAGCACCAACACAAATGAGGGCAAACATAGTGAGCAACCAACCCAGAGCGATGACTCGCCCCCAGACTGGAGTCAGACGGTATTGCTGGCCCGCATCAGGGGAAAATGTGAATACCGCTGCTCTGGTCGGCTGATTGTGAGAGCCATGCCCTAGATAATTCTGATGATCAATATCGCTCACCTCGCCAACTTACCCGAAGTACAGGCCGCACAAACAGGCGATAACTTGCAGTTGTGGCCACAGAAACGGCGATTCCCCATTTTCAGAAACTCTCGTTCTTCTTTCCCATGTGGAACGAAGAGGAATACATTGGCCGCACGTTGTCGGCGGCTCATGAGGCTGGACGTTCGTTAATCAATGTTGGCGAGATTGCTGACTACGAAATTTTGATCATTGATGATGCATCGACTGATTCAACTCCTCAACTTGCCGACGCGGCGGCGGCGAATGATTCAAGAGTTCGAGTCGTTCATCATCCCAAGAATCGCAAACTTGGTGGCTCGATAAAAACTGGATTTGCCAATGTGAACGGCGACCTAGTTTTGTATACCGACGCCGATCTTCCATTTGACATGGTTGAACTGCAAAAGGCGTGTCGCCTCATGCGTCAGTACGAAGCTGATGTCATCAGTGCTTATCGACTCGACCGAACGGGCGAAGGCTATGTGCGCACCGTGTATTCATTTTTCTATAACGCTCTCGTTCGTATCTTCTTCGGCCTCAAAATGCGGGACGTCAACTTTGCCTTCAAGCTGTGCCGCGGTCGTATTTTTGAAAACATCTCGCTCAAGAGCGAAGGTTCGTTTATCGACGCCGAATTGGTAATTCGGGCCAACAAGCTCGGTTATCACATCGTTCAGTTTGGTGTGGACTATTTCCCTCGTACCCGCGGTGTTTCAACCTTGTCCTCGCCGAGCGTGATTGTCAAGATTCTTCGAGAAATGCGGGAATTGCGCCAAGAACTCCGGGCTATTGAGCCCATCGTCACTCGGTGACGGTTCTACCCGACTTGACCAGCGATATCCTTCACACCCGTGTCTAGTCAACAGCGCCCTCGACGATCGAACTCGCGTCGTACGCGCTCGTCAGCGATGCAGCAATGGACGCCGGCAATCGCGGCGGCAGCAATTTTGTCGGCTGTTATTTTGGTCGGAGTGCTGGCGTCAAAAGACTCCACATCTACCGACGGCCCGAATGATTCAACGACGACGATCGTTCAAATAGTGACTCCATCTTCAACAGCCCCGATCACAAAGTTGCCGCTGACGCAAACTTACGGTCGAGGTGCGGCTGGTCCAGAAATCAAATTGATTCAAGATCGTCTTATTGAATTGAAATTTGATCCAGGTGTTGCCGACGGAGCATTTGGAGAACGCACGCAACAGGCGGTGTGGGCTTTTGAGAAACTGGTTATGGGTGTTCCGCGTGATCAAGTGACTGGCAAGGTGACACCCGAAATGTGGAGTCGCATGCAAGACCCATTATTGATTTTGCCGCGCCGGCCCGATGCAACTCCTGATCACACGGAGATTTATCTGCCCGAGCAAGTACTGATTGTTTTCCATGCAGATACTCCCGTGCTGGTCACGCATATTGCCTCTGGGACAAACGAAGAGTGGTGCGAAGAAGTCACCATTTCGCCGGGTGAACAAGATAACGAAACCGGTACTGAGGCGATTAAGAAAGGTGTCTGCGGATTGTCCTGGACGCCTGGCGGTGTCTACAAATTTTATCGCATGGTGGTCGGACGGCGTGAAAGTCAACTGGGTGGAATGTACAACCCCGTGTATTTCAATAAAGGAATAGCAATACACGGCGCCAAAGAAGTTCCCGACCACCCTGCCTCGCACGGATGCATCCGCATACCGATGCATATCTCGGACTATTTCCAGTCGTTAGTCGCCAAAGGTGATCAAGTATTCGTTTTTGATGGCGTGAAAGATCCAGAGGCGTATGGTGCGCAACCGCCGCGCTTCAATTGGGTTGATCCGAGTTACACGACGACAACGACAACAACGACTGCCGCGCCAGTCGTGACATTGCCACCAACAACATTGGCGCCAGTAACGACGCCCGTTACGACAACGACAACTAGTACGACGACAACAACAGCGCCCGCCGCTTAGTTTTGAATTTGTTCGGCGACGGCGGTGCAGCCGTCAGTGCCATGTAAAACACCTTGACGAAAAGCGTCGACGCGGGCAAATGGACTTCCAAGATCAATGGCAGTCGTTTGCGAATCTGACAACGTCAGAGCAGCTCGTACGGCTTCATCGAGGTCACCGGGGGACAAAGAGATTCTGGGCTCGGCTTCGGTCGGTACAACGACTGGGTTTGTATTCAGTGGAACGATGTCGCCGGCCCACATTCCGGCGTAGCAACTATCAAGAAGCAGGCGGGAATAACCAGACAACGAGGATTGATTCGCACGTTGCACCGCTTCGGCAAAGCCGAGCGCCGCAAGGTATCCCACGGCAAAGTCACCAGGAGTATCGGTGTACAGATTTCGGGCAACAGTTTCATCAATGATCACTGTTGAGTCTGCGTTACAGAAATGAACTCCTTCAACGACGAGATCAACTTGTCCGTCGCTACACATTGCCGCAGCATCACTTGATGAATCGACAATGAGAGTCGGTGGAGTCCATGAAATGTCGGTAGTCAAAGTGGCGGTCCAGAAAAGAGTGAGGTCATGTCCGAGTGAAGTAAACATGTCTTGGTCGAATGGAAAGTCCCCGGGGCTAGGGCGCGATAGTTCATCTGGGCTGAAACCAAACTGAACTGGCTCGGGCTCTGTGGTTTCGTATTCGGCGCACGGTGCGAGACCGCCAACAAAACCGTCTTGGAAAGCACTCACGCGATCAAATCCAGACCCATGGGCATTGGCGTCGTATGACGAGTCACCGGGTGAATCACCGATTTGCATCATTCCGAGAAGCGCACCGGTGATATCGGCTTCTGAAAATGACAAGCCATTGATCGTGTCAGATTGAACATGCCCGACCCACGCTCCAGCGAAACAATCTGCTTGCAGTTCGATTGTGGTGCTACGAAGTGAATACATCACATCGTTACGCGCAGGACTTTGAATTGCGTGTCCCCATTCGTGAGCCAGAATGACTGCAGTCACCAACGGGCCAAATTGGTTAGCGAATTCAGGAAACAATTTGGCGTCGTCATACACGATGAAATCGCCTTCATCGCAATAGAAAGCGTTGTCTTCGACGTATGTATAGTCGCCGGTGTAGTCGCATCCGCTTGGCATGACTTCAGTTGAATTGGGGTCGGCAGCATGCACTCCACCAACCAAGTCAGAGTAAGTATTCAAGTAAACATCGCCGTAGTGACCTTCCCAAAACTTCTGAATGTCTTCAATAGCGAGTGGTAAAAATTCTCTGTATGGAAGATCTAGATTTTCGACGGCGATTGAGGTTGTCGTGGGGTTTTCACTTGAAATCAAACTCACCGAATTTTTCGGTGCGGTACATGCACAAATGCTGAAAATTGCGGAAACGAAAAATACTGCAACTTTCTTCCTGTTGCGCTCAACCGAAAAATTCATGTGTCGTCCTAATCTTTCGCTTGGTCCAGATCTTTTGAATTATTGAAGCGAATCAAGGATCGCTTGAAGTTCACCGACTTCTGCTTGTTGGCCCTTGATCATCGACTTGGCCATATTGATGACGTCATTGTTTGCAGCGTGCTCAATAGCGTAATTGGCCATAGCGATTCCACCTTTGTGATGGTTGATCATCAAGGTCGCAAATATCTTCGAAGCTTCGTCGCCCTGAGCCGCAGCCAGTGAGTCAAGTTCGCCTTGGCTTGCAAGGCCGTCCATCTCATCGATCGGCATGGCATGACCCATCCACGTCATTGCGGTTCCGGTGTCATTGGCTTCAATGGCGTGAAAAGAACGAAGAAGTTGCACCATTCGCCCGCTCTCGAGTTGTTGTGACAACAGAATTTCTTCAGCGATGATGTTGAGGCGCGGAAGCGGATCTGTCACTGACGTTCGGTAGTAGTAAGCGATTTGTACAGCTTGGTCATGGTGATAGCGCATGTCTTGCAAGAAGCCGATATCGACTTTGTTCTTGTCGGGAGTTGCCGAAGAATCGCCGAGGTAGTAGCCGATGCCAGCGCCGAGAATCAACATCGAAAGTCCGAGAGCAATGAAATTCAGAGGGTTTTGCCACCACGGAAGGACCGTGATTTGGTCATCGAGACTTTGTTCCTGATCGCTCATATCTCCAGCGTGTCACATTTGAACCTCAAGTGGCATGAGGTGCCACTGTTTGAAGGGGGAGCTTGCCAATTCGGCATACCCGAGAAGCAAATTAACGGAATTTGGAGTGGGATGGGGCGGCTTGATCTTGGTAGATTTTTTCCATCGCACTCAGGAGGTACGTATGTCAGTAGCAATTTCCACAGCCCCGAAGACTCTTGTTGATATTGTCGGCAAAACGTCAGAGCGCACAAACCGTATTGTTCGTGATGCAGTTCTGGTCGTGAGTTTCGCTGTATTCACCGCGGTGTTGGCACAAGTGCGATTTAATCTCGGTTTCACCCCGGTTCCGATAACTGGTCAAACGTTGGCCGTGCTGTTATCAGGAACTGCTCTCGGCTGGCGTCGAGGTGCTTTGAGCATGGGCTTGTATTGGCTTGCCGGAATTTTTATGCCAATCGCCTGGTACGCCAGCGATGATTCAGGCACGAGCGTGAAGGCCGGATGGCATATCGCGACAGGCAGCACCGCCGGATACCTGTTTGGTTTCGTTGTCGCTGCGGCTTTTGTCGGATATCTCGCCGAGCGCGGTCAAGATCGTAACTTTGCAACTTCTTTGCCCGCAATGTTGGCAGGTAGCGCGATCGTTTATGTTTTCGGTGTCTTTTGGCTAGCGCATAGCTTGCATGTTCCAGTATTCAATGGTGAGGAAAATGCGATCAATTGGGGCTTGACTCCATTCATCGCTGGCGACCTTGTCAAACTTGCTTTCGCTGGATTGTTGACGCCGCTTGCGTGGAAATTGGTCGAAAAGAAGGCCTAAGCCTCGCTATCTGACAACTTTGCCAGATACGACCGTCAGTTCGCGATCGCCGGTAATTTCAATAATGAATTCCCAGCTGTTGCCGTCGTTGTCGGTGGCAGAACAGGCGTATTGGGTTCCTACCTGGATTGATTGTGGTTGGTCACACAGGGCGTACTTGTAGTGGTACCCGGCGCTCTTGGTGAGGTCGTTACTTTCTAAGAATTTTTCACCCTCAGATTTATAATTCTTGGGCGATGTCGAGCATGCCGTGGTCAAAGTCACCAAACTCAATGCGCTGAATGCAAGACAAATTTTTCGTGTGCGATTGACCTTCATTTGAATCCTCACAGTCACAGCGTACTGAACTAACTCAGAGTAGAACTTCGTCGGGCGCGACGTATTGAGTCAACAGTGACAATCACTAAGGCAATCCAGACCAACCCGAATCCGACGAATCGACTGGGCGACATTTTCTCGTGGTACGCCAGCCAGCCAAGCAAGAAATTGATTGTCGGAACCGAATATTGCAATGGCCCTAAAACGGTGAGCGGCAATTTGAGAGATGCTGCGGCGAAAAGTAATAACGGAACCGCGGTGACAACTCCAGATAGCAAAATCAAAATGATGTGCCAGAAATTCGCCGACTGTACGACCGAGTCGTCGTATCGCGAGAACCAGAAAATGAGCGCAATCGCGGGCACGACAAGGAAAATCGTTTCCGACATCAAACTCTCGAGTGGCTGCAACGGAACCTGCCGTTTCAACAAGCCGTACAAAGCCCACGAGGCCGCCATTGCTAAAGCGATATAGGGGACCCGTCCATAACTGATCGTGAGAACCACGACCGCAGCAAGACCGAGCAACGCGCTGACAAGTTGGATCGGTCGAATTTTCTCATGCAGAACTTTGACACCGATCAGCATCGTGCCAAGGGGAGCAATGAAATATCCAAGGGCAGCCTCAATGACTTTGCCATCGTGAACGACGACAACATAAGTCGTCCAGTTGACAGCCAAAAGTAAGGCGGCACAAGCGACGCGCGTCCACAAGTGATCGGCTGAGAGCTTTTTTGCGAGTGAAGTGAGGCGACCCTTTGCCGCGAGAATGACAACTAATAGAACGACCGACATCAAGATGCGGTATCCAATGAGTTCGAGCGGAGCGAAAGCCTTTAAGGCCTTCCAGTACACCGTGATGAATCCCCAGAGTAAATAGGCCGAGACGCCAGCCAATACACCAGTCCGATCGGGAGTTTGGGAGTCAGTTGAGTTCTTCGCTGGGGTGTGGGTTGAGTCGATATGTGACTCAAGTGCATCAGAACTCACGGCTTCTTCCTATCATCCGCTGAAGCGTCTACTAGCGTTCTCCCTGTGGACGCACTCGAGACCTTGCCTGAATGGTTGCAGATCATGTCGTGCTCGCTACCGCAGTCACTCAGAGCCGAGTTCGCAAAGAACCCCGAGCGGGCATCGCAGATGACGATTCAGGCTGGTGATCTGCGCATTGATTACTCAAAACAATTAATCGACGAAATCGCGATCGCACGGTTGCTAGATCTCGCAAGTGCCCGCAAAGCGACGTCGGCCTTCGCGCGGATGGCCAATGGAGAACCAATCAATTTCACCGAAGGCCGAGCAGTCGGTCACATGGCGCTTCGTACTCCACGTGGCGAAAAATTCTTGATCGATGGAGTGGACGTTGTTCCGGCAGTCTGGTTAGTTCTTGATCAGATGGCCAACTTGGCTCGGGCGATTCGAATAGGTGAGTTCGTTGGTTCGACTGGTCGAAAAATCCGCAACGTCGTCAATATCGGCATTGGTGGCAGTGATCTCGGTCCAGCGATGGTGTACGAGGCATTGCGTGGAAGTCGGTCGCCTGACATCACGTGTCGATTCGTTTCAAATGTTGACCCCGCCGACCTCGAGGCCAATCTTGCTGGACTTGACCCGGCTGAAACACTCTTCATCGTTGCATCAAAGACATTTACGACTGTTGAAACTTTGGCTAACGCACGAGCAGCACGTGAGTGGCTGGCTAAGCAACTTGGCGAATCTGCGGTTGAAAAACATTTTGTGGCGCTGAGCACCAACACTCAAGCGGTTCGTGAATTCGGGATTGACACCAAAAACATGTTTGAGTTCTGGGATTGGGTCGGCGGTCGTTTTTCAGTGCCATCAGCGATTGGGTTATCAGTGATGATCGCAGTTGGCCCCGAGGTGTTTTTTGAATTTCTTGGTGGGATGCACTCGATGGATACCCATGCCGCGCAAGCCAAAGGGCGAGCCAATGCCCCTTTGATGTTGGCGCTGATCAATATCTGGAATACTGCAGCGCTTCAAACCTCGAGT
Organism: Actinomycetota bacterium; assembly: GCA_009700145.1. Classification (GTDB taxonomy): domain Bacteria; phylum Actinomycetota; class Acidimicrobiia; order Acidimicrobiales; family Ilumatobacteraceae; genus Casp-actino8. The sequence goes on along the minus strand of WLMQ01000023.1, from coordinate 5,618 downwards.
CGTGCCATTATTCCGTACTCATTTGATCTGCGTCGATTCCCTGCTTATTTACAACAACTCATCATGGAATCAAATGGCAAATCAGTCAGAAGCGACGGCACGCGGGTTCCTTATGCAACATCACCAGTGATTTGGGGTGAGCCCGGAACAAATGGTCAGCATGCCTTCATGCAATTACTGCATCAGGGGACCAATGTTGTGCCGATTGACTTCATTGGCTTTGCGCGTTCATCGGCCACCGATGAAGCACGCAACGAACTGCTCTTCACTAATTTGTTGGCCCAAAGTCGGGCATTGGCGTTTGGGCGAAGTATTGACGAACTACCCGATAGTTCGGCGAGACCGCACCGGGTCTTTGAGGGGAATCGTCCAAGTACAACGATTGTTGCTCCAGAGTTATCAGCCGGAGTTCTTGGACAACTGATCGCCCTCTACGAACACAGCACTTTTTTTGAAGGCGTTATTTGGGATATCAATAGTTTTGATCAGTGGGGAGTTGAGTTAGGTAAAGAACTTGCCCTCTCCATTGGGCTGACGCTCGCCGATTTTTCCACGAACGACCACCCAGAACTTGATTCTTCAACCCACACTCTTTTGTCGTGGTTTACCGAACATCGCCAAAACAACAATCAATAAGGGTCTGAATCACTGTGCATCAACTTGAACGTGTCACGAATTTGTTGGCGTTGCTTCTGTCAACTCGGCGCCATCTCACTTTTGATGAGATTCGCAATGAACTCAAGGGGCAATATCCCGACAACCTCGTTGCCGCGCGGGCGGCCTTTGAACGCGATAAGGCCATTCTGCGCGACGAAGGCATTCCCATTAGTTCAGAAGTGCAAGGCGGAGACAAGGCGGGCATCACGGGTTACCGCATAGATCGCAGTGCTTACGAACTAGGTGACTTGCAACTGACCGGTCATGAGGCTGCCGCGTTGCGAATCGCCGTTTCAGCTTTGCGAATGGGTCAGTCGTGGGGCGAAGAAGCGCTCTGGAAAGTTGACATGGACTCTGGCTCCACGGCGAGTCAACGACCAGTTGTTCAAGCATCTTTACCCGTCGATCAAAAATTACCGACTTTGCATGAAGCGATGAGCCGCTTACGAGTGGTGTCGTTCACTTACAACGGTCGTGCCCGCGAACTTGAGCCGTTCGGGTTGTTGGCGCGTTCGGGTTGGTGGTATCTGGTCGGCAATGATCGGTCGGTCGATGCCATGAGAACATTTCGTGTTGATCGTATTTCGAGCGAAGTTATTTTGCTTGAGGGCGAAACTTTCGAGCGCCCCTTGAGATTTGATGTCCGAACATCTTTCCCAACTGACCTCAAAGAATTGCCCGACTCAATCGATGTCGGCGGCGATATCGCCAAAGTGCGAATTGATGCCACCGATGTCAATGCGGTGCTTGGTCAGTATGGACCGGAGTCTCTTGTTGAGCGACACAGCGATGGGTCGGCAACGTTCGTCATTCCGTGCGCGAATGTCCAGGCATTCGAACATTGGCTACTTGGCTTTCTTGATCGGGCCGAAGTTCTTGAGCCGGCGAAATTGCGTCAACATGTCGTTGAGTGGTTGACCGCACTTGCTCGTGGGGTTCAGGCATGATTCGGCGAGGGCCACGTCCGGTCAATATCCGCTTACGTCGATTGTTGGTGATGTTGCCGTGGCTGATGGAACGTCAGACTGTTTCAACGCAAGCAATGGCCGAACATTTTGGGATGTCTGTCGCTGATTTGGTCGCCGACTTAACGCTTGCCTCAATGTGCGGAGTGTCGCAAGACCCACGGGACCTCATTGATCTCTGGGTTGACGATGACGAAGTGCATTTCGGAATTCCGAAGTACTTCGAACGTCCTTTGCGACTGACTGTGCCTGAGGCCTTTTCGTTGATTGCGTCAGCAACGGCTGCTCAACAACTGCCAGGTATGGACCAGTCGGGTTCACTGTCGAGGGCGATTGCCAAAGTCAGCCAATCCCTTGACCTAAATCTGGACGACTCATTTGTGGTTGAACTTGAAACCCCCGAGTCGGTTGAAACTTTAAGTGCGGCCATTCGTCATTCGGTCGTTATTGAATTTGACTACTGGTCAGTTGCGACGGGGCAATCAGGACAACGACGGGTTGCTCCACTTGAAGTTTTCCTTGATCAAGATCATTGGTACCTGCGAGCCCAAGACTTAACAGCGCAGGCCGAACGAACATTTAGATTGGATCGACTTGAGCAGTTGGTGCTGACCACTGAGAATCATGGTTTTGTCGCAACGCCGCGATCCGATTGGTTTGCTCAGTCCGATGAACAGCGCAAGGTTCTTTTGCAGGTTGACCCAGCGTGGTTATGGGTGCTTGAGCAGTACCCCGACGTGTCAATCGGAACTGTTCCAAAGGGACAGGTTGTGCAACATGCGGATTGGATCACTGTTGAAGTCGTCGCGAATACCGAGCGTTGGATGCAAAGGTTGCTTGTCAGGCTGGGGGCCAATGCAGTTGTTGTCGGCCCAACTGGCTGGCAGCAACTCGGGTCAGAAACGGCTCAATTGATTTTGCGACGCTACGAGCCGATAAACGGCTGAAGCGATTCGGCATCGGTAACGCCGTGAGCCGACAGAAGATGGGGGAGAACCTCGGCCGTTGCGCGGGCGTCATGTTCGGCATGGTGGGCTTGATCTAAAACAACTCCGTACTTCTCGCACAGTGTCGAAAGTTTGTGAGTCTGCTCACGTTTCGGGTCAAGTTTGCGTGACAACTTGAGAGTGCACAGAACCCCAGCCCAATTGAGGTCGATATGGCTCTCGAGAGCTGCAGCTTGCAAGAACTTGGTATCAAACTCGGCATTGTGAGCGACAAGGATCCGGCCCGAGGTGAGCTGCGCAAATTTTCGCATGGCCTGTGCCGTGGTCGGAGCAAAAATCAATTTTCGGCGAGAAATTCCGTGGACATGTTGTGGCCCGAGATCGCGGGACCAAAATTGAGATGGACGGACGTAGGTCGACCAAACCGACGTTGGGTGAGCAGTCCAATCTTGGAGGACCACGGCTATCTGCAAAATCTGATCACGATCAAAGCGAAGTCCGGTGGTCTCGACATCAACCACAGCAAATGAGGCGGCCAATGTCGGCGGCGCACTTGGACGTTGGTTTTGTTCTTCCACTGACCTCACCCTAGATGCGGGGTCGTTCAGAGTTTGTGACGTCGTTCAGAGTTCGTGAAGTCGCTCAGTGACGTCGTTCAGCGAAATAGCTCAGCTCACTGAACGCATACCTCGTGCCCGAATACCGATAGGTGCAGCAACCGTGAAGCCGGCGAGGTGTCGTTCTTCTTCTGATTCGCCACCCCAAAATCCGTATTCGCGACTGTCGCGGGCGAACACCTGGCAATGCTCAGAGACAGGACAGGTGCGACAGAGCAAGCGGGCTTGAGCCTCACGACGAACTCGGGCCTGCGGGCGTTCGGCCTTTGGTGCAAAAAACAGTTTGGTACGGCCTTTGCAGACTGCGTCGTCCATCCAGTTCGCTGAGGGTTCAACATTGAGTTTGAAGGCTTCTAAAGCTGACATGTCACGCTGCCTTTGCACAATAGTTTTTGGTGTACCGACGGCGAAGCTTGCGGCTTCGCCGTCGATATCGGGTGGGTGACGAGATCAAGAGGGGGCAAGACCTCGTCGTACGCATTTAACACTAAAACCGAAAATGGCAAGTGTCAAGGGTTTTCGTGAAATGGGCGAAAGTCACAGTCCGCAGGACGGACGAGGAAACGCAGTGTTAGAGCAACTCGGCGGCTAACGAGGCCACTTCACTGCGCTCGCACGACGTCAATGTGATGTGGCCAAAACACTTCTGCCCACGGAAAGCCCCAATAAGAACGGCAAGTGCATTGTTGGATTCGCCAAGATACGGCGCATCGATCTGGCTGGTGTCACCAGTAAAGATCACTTTGGTGCCCTCGCCAATTCGCGTCAAAATCGTCTTCAGGGTGGTGGGCTCAAGGTTTTGTGCTTCGTCAACGACCACAATTTGCCGATGCAGTGAACGTCCGCGCAGGAATGTCACTGATTCAAGCGACAGTTGATTACGAGCAATAAGTTCATCAATCATGGTGCGGGCCTCGCGATTTGAGCGTTGATCGGTTAATGCGACGATCGCGTCATGAATCGCTGACATCCACGGATCGAGCTTCTCTTCAAGACCGCCTGGTAAAAAGCCCACGTCGGCTCGTCCCACTGGAACGAGTGGTCGGTACACCGCCAACTTTTCATACCGACGTTGTTCGACGACTTGGTCGAGGCCGGCGGCAATTGCCAGAACCGTCTTGCCAGTTCCGGCACGTCCGTCTAAGGCGATCACACTGACTTCGGGGTCGAGCAAAAGTTCGAGAGCGAACCGTTGTTCCTTTGAACGAGATCGAAGTCCCCACGCCTCGGGGGATGCCTGAGGGATGAGATTCAGGGCGTCGTCAATGCATCGCGCCATGGCAGATTGGGAGCCAGCCCGCAAAATCGCAAAAGAATTTTCGGCGAGAGATCCGGCGGGTGCGACTTCGGCCACGTCGATGGAGCGACCGTCGTACAGTTCGTCAACAAGCTCGCTCGAGGCGTCAACGGTGATCCAACCGAGCGGACGCGAGGAAGATTGGCGGCCGACGAGATGGTGCTCGTGAGCGGTCAAGCCCAAGTGCGCAGCTTTCAGACGGAGCGCGGCATCGTTGGAAACCATATGGGTCGGAGCATGGTTGGCTTGGCCAAGTGCGGCTCCGATGATGCGGTTGTCGGCCTTGTTCGCGTCGAGGCCATGCTCAATCAAAAGGTGCTTTTGGATGCCATTGATCTCGATATGAACTGTGGCGTTGTTTGATCCTTCTGCGCCTTCAGGATGAATGCGAACGGGGTGGGCAAGTGACCCGCCGGCCTTCATGCGGATCTCTTCAAGACCACGCAATGCGGCACGGGCAGAGCGTCCTACATCATCTGGTCGACTCTTCAAACCATCCAATTCCTCAATAACTGTTAGGGGAATGACGATGTCACAGTCGGGATACGCCAACAAACAATTGGTATCGGCGATGAGTACTGAAGTGTCAAGAACAACTCGTGTGGGAACTGTTGAAGGTTTTTCGTACTGGGGAGAGGCTTGTGCGGAGGACCCGGCGAGATCATTATCGCTCGTGTCATTCGTGAGTTCTTTGGCCCTCAGCAGTTTCGTCACCGAATCCCCTTTAAGTTGGTTAGCTCGTTTTCTGGAGTGATCTCATTGTGACTTGACCGAAGGTCTGCAGACGGGATTTACGAGCAAATTTTTTATGAACGTTTGGTGCGATTGCCGGGGGATTCGGGAGCCTCGAGGAAGTGGGGCAGGTGGTTGGAAGTATCCACCACAGTGTTAGGCACGCATGGCAAACTGTGATTGCTCGTTGAGGAATGGGCTTGTGTCACGACCGTTCACGACGCTGTTTTATCGGTTCGATGTCGCCACTTGCTTGGCCCGTAGCGCGTTTGTTGCATTTGCAATTAAATGAATACTTGTAATAGCTCTCCATTGCTTATCAAATATGGAGAGTTCCACCCGAGAACTGAGAAGGATAAATCCGAATGACCAAGGCAGAGTTGATCGACGCAGTGGCAAAAGT
>WLMQ01000022.1 GCA_009700145.1 Actinomycetota bacterium | reverse complement strand
GTGATCCGAGCCGCTCGAGAGATGGGAATCGCCACCGTGGCGGTGTATTCCGAACTCGATCGCAACGCACTTCACGTGCGTCTGGCCGACGAGGCCTACGCGCTTGGTGGCCAAACCGCCGCCGAGAGTTACCTCAACACCGAAGCAATTCTTGATGCCATTCGCAAGAGCGGCGCCGACGGTGTTCACCCCGGTTACGGATTCTTCAGTGAGAACGCCGACTTTGCTGACGCCATCACCAATATGGGTGTGGCATTCATCGGGCCCCCAGGCGATGCAATTCGCGAAATGGGCGACAAAGTTTCAAGTCGTCGAGCAGCTTTGCGTGGCGGTTGCCCCATTGTTCCGGGCACCACCGATTTCGTGACAACTGCTGATGAAATCAAGACATTCGGTGCCGACTTTGGTTATCCCATCGCCATCAAGGCTGCCTTCGGTGGTGGCGGTCGCGGCATGAAAGTTGTGCACAACGCCGAAACTGTTCAAGAGGCGATGGACAGCGCGCAACGCGAAGCAAAAGCATTCTTTGGTCGCGACGAAATTTATGTCGAGAAGTACCTCACCTGGCCGCGTCACGTTGAAGTGCAATTGGTCGGCGACCAACACGGAAACTACGTGTGGGTTTCGACACGCGACTGCTCGGCACAACGTCGTCACCAGAAACTTGTTGAAGAAGCTCCCGCCCTTGCAATGGGAGAGGGTGTCGAAGAGGCAATGGGCGATGCCGCTGTTCTTGCTGCTCGCGCCGTGGGCTACTTCAACGCCGGAACCGTTGAATTCATTTACCAAGATGGCGAATTCTTCTTCTTAGAAATGAACACCCGCCTGCAGGTTGAGCACCCCGTTTCTGAAGTCATTACCGGAATCGACCTCGTCGAATGGCAGTTGCGAGTCGCTGCCGGCGAAAAGCTTCCAATGACGCAAGAAGAAGTCACCGCTCGCCGCAATGGTCACGGCATTGAAATTCGTATCAACGCCGAAAACCCCGCTGGTGGAAAGTTTCTTCCATCACCAGGCAAGATCACCAAGCTTGTTCCATCTGATGGTTTCGGTGTGCGCTTCGACTCGGGCTACGAAAGTGGCGACGAAATCAGCCAGTACTACGACAACTTGGTTGGCAAGCTCATCGTGTGGGGTAAAGATCGCCCAACCGCAATCGCGCGCACCATTCGTGCACTTGAAGAGATGGTTGTTGAAGGTATTCACACCACCATTCCTGCCGACTTGGCAATCTTGAAGCACCCCGACTTTGCGGCCTTCAAGCACTCAACGAAGTGGGTTGAAGAAGTCCTCGATCTTTCGGGAATTGAAAATGTTGCTCCGGCAACGTCAGGTGAAGATGCCGAGCCACTCGTACGTCGTAACACCACCGTTGAAATCAACGGCAAGCGTTTCGATGTTGCGATGTGGGTTCCCGAACAGACTGCTGTCATTTCGAGCGGTGCGCCCAAGGCCGCAAAGCCGAAGCGCGCTGCCGGAAGTGGTGCAGGCGGCGGTGCTGGTTCTGGCCAAGTCACCGTGCCCATGCAAGGAACCATCGTCAAGGTGCTCGTTGAAGTCGGTCAAGAAGTCGAATCAGGTCAGGCAGTCTGCGTGCTTGAAGCCATGAAGATGGAAAACCAGATTTTGGCTGAAAAGAGTGGCAAGGTCACCGAGATCAAAGTCAAGGCTGGCGACACCGTCGGTTCTGGCGACGTCGTCGTTGTTATTGCCTGATCATTTCACCTTTTAACAACGATGGTGCCAGCGGCAGCATCGTGCAATCCTTGACGAAGCGGATGAAACACCGCGCGCAAGTACACGACAAGTGACAATCCTGGACCTACTACAGGCACTAGTTGAACTGCAGTCGGAATCAGCGCGCGTAGTGATGCATATGTCCATGTCACTCGCCCACCATCATTTCGATTCACCACTTTGATTCCAGCGATTCGCTTACCCACGGTGTAGCCGTACACGGCAACGCCGATGATGTTGTACATCAAGTTGGCACCGACCCACAACACTGTGAGCCATGTGAGTGCCGAATTACTCAACGAACTATCAGTCATTCTGTAACCCAAAGCGGCAGTAATCGCAAACAACGGAATTCCGACCACCAATCCATCTAAGAATTGCGCCAGCGCACGCTTACCAATACTCGCCAGTGCATCGGCTCGCGGGGTTTCAACAATGACGGGTGGATCAAAATCACTCATAGATAGTTATTCTGCTGCTTCGGCCAGGGCTTCTGCCAATGCGGGATGAACTAAAAGACTTTCCACAATGTCGGAGACTTTCAAATTGGCGGTCACAGCAAGTGCAATCACGCTAATTAATTCGGCAGCGTGACGTCCAACGATTGATCCACCGAGCACGACACCGGTTGCAGGGTCAGAAATAATCTTCACAAACCCGCGCGAATCATTATTGATCAAGGCTTTAGGTGTTGCTGAAAAAGGCACCTTGGTCACGCGAATTTTACGACCATGGGCAAAGGCTTCTGCTTCGGCCAATCCCACATCGGCAATTTCGGGTTCAGTAAAAATCGCCGATGCCGCTTTGTCGTAGTCGAGGTGGCGATGATCGCGGGTATGAAGCCCCATCACATGTTCGGCAATCTTGCGACCTTGCATTGATGCAACTGACGACAGCGGCAACTTGCCACTCACGTCACCTCCTGCATAGATGTGTTCAACATTGGTAATGCAGTGATGGTTGATCGGGATGTACCCGCCACCATCCATGTGTACCCCAGCTGCTTCAAGATTGAGTCCGTCACTGTTAGGGATTGAGCCGATCGTGAGCACTGCGTGGCTTGCACGCACTTGTCGACCATCATCACATTTGATGACGACTTCATCGCCTTCACGTTCAATTGACTCGGCTCGTGCGCCTTTCAACAATCGCACTCCACGTCGCAAGAAATCGTCTTCAAGAACTGCAGCAACTTCGGGGTCTTTACCCGGCAACACTTGCTGGCGACTCACGACCAACGACACCTTCGCGCCGAATGACTCGAACATATGCACGAACTCAACACCAGTGACACCTGAACCAACGATGCACACATTGGTCGGAAAAATCTTGGGTGGATAACAGTCGCGTGTAGTCAAGATTCTTTCGCCATCGGGTTGCACCCAATCAGGAATACGCGGACGCGAACCCGTCGAAATCATGGCGGCGTCAAACTCAATCGTTTCTTTGACACCATCGGGGGTCGTAACAACAACACTTTGTGGCGAAGCAAAACTGGCACTGCCCTTAATGATTCGTACTCCTTGGCTCGCCAAAAGTTCGGTCGTGCTGTTTGACAGATGATCTTTAATATCTTCAATTCGGTCTGTGAGCGCTTCAACATCAACTTCGGGTTGCATTTCTTCCAGACCCATACCAGCCGATTTACGACCAAGGGTCATGGCCCCACCAGTTGCAATCATGGTCTTTGATGGAATGCAATCCAGAAGGTGGGCTGCTCCCCCAACAATTTCTCGTTCAACCATCACCACATCTGCGCCCAAGCGAGCTGCATAAGTCGCCGCAGTATTTCCGGCAGGACCGCCACCAATAATGAGAAAACGTACCGACATGGGCTCAGGCTAGCCCTCGGGTCTATGCCGTTCTGGCGGTTCTCCTGAGACAGCGGTCAACTCAATCACTCAGCAATCGACGTTTCTCCCGGGGCAAAGCCAAAAGAACTCAGCGCAACGGCGTTCTAGCAACTACCGTCTTTCTCTTGTGAGTGCAGAGTCAAATACCCCCGACGAAAACGAAGATCTCGACATCCCCGAACTGACGGGAAGCGGACTTCAAGCCGAAAAGAGCCGTCGCCTCGGCCAACTCGACGACATGCGGGCCAAGGGCGTCAACCCATACCCCTACCGTTTCGACCGCACCCACACCTTGGCCGAAATTCGCGCCACTTGGGGCCACCTTGAAGCTGGTACCGAAACCGACAACGAAGTTGCCATCGCCGGCCGCATCATGCTCAAGCGCGAACAGGGCAAGTTAATTTTCGGAACTGTTCGCGATCGTTCATCTGATATTCAGTTGTTTGTTTCTAAAGCCGTCATCGGCGACGAAGGTTTTGCTGATGTCGCATCTCTCGACCTTGGCGACTGGGTCGGCGTGTACGGCAATGTGATGACAACGCGCAAGGGCGAACTCTCCATCAAGGTGTCGCGACTGGAGCTGTTGTCAAAGGCAGTACGTCCGCTTCCCAACAAGTGGAAGGGTCTCACCGACACCGACACTCGTTTCCGTCAGCGCTACACCGATCTCATTGTCAACGAAGACGCTCGTCGCGCATTCGAAGTTCGACATGCAGTGATTTCAAGTTTCCGTCGTTCGTTGGCCGCTAAAGAATTCATCGAAGTTGAAACACCGGTCTTGCACGTTGAAGCCGGCGGCGCACATGCTCGACCGTTCGTCACCCATCACAACTCACTCGACATGCAGTTGTACTTGCGTATCGCGCTTGAACTTCACCTCAAACGACTCATTGTTGGCGGCATGGAGCGCGTCTACGAAATTGGTCGCGTGTTCCGCAACGAAGGCATCAGTACGCGCCACAACCCCGAGTTCACCATGATGGAGCTCTACCAGGCATTCGGTGACTACAGCGAAGTGATGGCGATCTGCGAAGAACTCATTGTGCAAGCAGCGCGCGATGCGATAGGCACCACCATTGTTGGTATTGCCGATCCCGCTGGCGTCGTGCACACAGTCGACCTAGCCGAACCATGGCGTCGTGCCAGCATGATGGAACTCATCGCCGAAAAGACGGGTGTTGAAACCCATCCATCACAACCCGTTGAAACTCTTCGTGCACTTGCCGACAAGTTAGGCATGCGTTACGACAAGCGTTGGGGTTCGGGCAAAATGATCGAAGCGATCTTCGAATTCACCGCCGAGTCATCGCTCATCCGTCCCACGTTTGTTACCGGACATCCTGTTGAAATTTCGCCTTTGGCTCGTGCCGATCGCAACGACCCATTCATTACTGAACGTTTTGAATTGTTCGTCGGTGCTCGCGAACTTGCCAATGGCTACAGCGAACTCAACGATCCCGTTGAACAACGTTTGCGTTTTGAAGAAGAGCAGGCCGCCAAAGATGCCGGCGATGCCGAACGTGGAACCGTTGACGAAGATTACTTGCGTGCTCTTGAATTTGGTTTGCCACCAACTGGTGGCCTCGGAGTCGGCATGGACCGTGTTGCCATGTTGCTTTCAGGTGTGTCATCAATCAAGGAAGTTATTTTGTTCCCCACGCTTCGTCCAGAAGCGTTTTAATTTCACAGCAAATAAGGAGTTGTCATGCCCGCAGCATGGGGTCACGCATTAGTCACTCGAGTTGATAATGGTTCCAGCAACGACGGAACAGTTCTTGATGCTTGGTTTCACGAACTCGGTTGGGGCGAATCTGCACCGACCACCGATCGCTTCACTGACGATCAGCATCACGCTTTACGTGGAGTACGTGTTTCAGTCGCCACAATCGTGATTGACACCGACACTGCGCCGATTAATGCCATTGATGTCTATTTGCGCTTGCACTTGTTGTCACATCGCTTGGCTAAGCCCCGCACACTCAATCTCGATGGCGCGTTCGGATTGCTCACCAATGTCGCATGGACCAACATTGGCCCGATTTTGCCCGAGAACATTGATCAGGTTCGCTGGGAAGAACGTCGCAGTGGTCGCCCGCTGAACGTGCACGGCCTCGACAAGTTCCCACGCATGACCGACTACGTCGTGCCTTCTGGTGTTCGCATTGCCGACGCCAACCGCGTGCGCCTGGGTGCTCACTTATCTTCTGGCACCACCGTCATGCACGAGGGCTTCTGCAACTTCAACGCGGGCACACTTGGTGCGTCAATGGTTGAAGGACGAATTTCGGCTGGCGTTGTTGTGGGTGATGGCAGCGACATCGGTGGTGGCGCATCAATCATGGGCACACTTTCAGGCGGCGGAAAAGAAGTTGTCAGCATTGGCGAGCGTTGCTTGCTTGGAGCGAATGCCGGCATCGGAATCAGTCTTGGCGATGAATGCATTGTTGAAGCTGGCCTGTACGTCACTGGTGGCTCGCTCATCACGCTGCCCGATGGCGAAGTCGTGAAGGGTCGCACGTTGTCGGGGGCAAGCGGATTGTTGTTCCGCCGCAACAGCGTCACGGGTGCGATTGAAGCAACGCAACGTTCGGGCAACTGGGGCGGACTCAACGCTGCTCTGCACAAAAACTAGGAGTCAATATGACTGCACTCCCCCAAGGATTCACCAGCTTTGTTACCAACATCGGTATCAAAGACACCAGCGATGACTTCACCGTTGTTGCTGCCAACACTGTTGTCGCCGCATCTGGTGTCTTCACGCAAAGTCGTTTCGCTGGCCCCAGTGTTTTAGTTTCACGCAAGCACATTGCAAGTCACTCGGCCCGCGCAGTTGTGGTCATTTCGAAAAATGCCAATGTTGCAACGGGCGAACAAGGACTTGCCAATGCTCTTGAAGTAGTGCAAGGCGTCGCCAAGAAAATTGGTTGTGACCCACATGATGTGTTGATTGCATCCACCGGAGTCATCGGTCGCCAATACCCCATTGAAAAAGTTCGAGCCGGCTTACTGGCCTTGCCGTTTCCGCTACCCAACAATGATGCCGACTCGGTTGCTCGTGGCATCATGACCACCGATACCGTGCACAAGATTGCCGAAGCAACAGTTGGTTCTGGCCCGGCACGAGTCGTTGGTGTTGCCAAGGGTGTCGGAATGATTGAGCCGAATATGGCAACCCTCATCACCATGGCGTTCACCGATGCCAACGTTGAAGGCGCTGCACTCGATGCCATCTGGCGTCGCGTGATTGATCGCACCTTCAATTGCGTATCGATTGACACCGACACGTCAACGTCTGACACTGCAATCGTCTTGGCCAGTGGTGCTGCCGGCGCAGTCAACCTTGCCGACCTCGAAGCAGCCCTCGAACAAGTCACTCAATCGCTCACCAAACAAGTCGCACGCGATGGCGAAGGCGCTGAGACTCTCATCGAAGTCTGTGTTGATCAGGCACGCGATGGCGAACAGGCCAAGACTGTCGCTAAAGCGATTGTCAACTCACCTCTCGTGAAGACAGCCGTTCACGGTGCCGATCCCAATTGGGGTCGAGTTGCCATGGCCGTTGGCAAATGCAGTCAGTACACCGACATCGATCAGAATAAGGTCATCATTCGTTTTGGTACACAAGAGGTGTATCCCGTTGCGGTTGATGAATCTGGGCTCGAGCAACTGAGTGAATACATGCGTGGCGATGAAGTTCGCATTCATGTGTCATTACATACAGGCCAAGCAACAAGCACTGTGTGGGGTTGCGATCTCACCGATGGCTACGTGCGCATCAACGCCGACTACACGACTTAAAAGTCTTCAAAACAAGTCCGATATAAATCTTTAGTAATTCGTGTCACACTTTTTACGGGTGTGAAATAACTGGTTCTTTACTACGGTACAACAACCATGAAAAACACAACTAAAAAATTAGCTTCAACCGCATTGTTCTCACTCATTGTCTTGACAAGTTGTGGCGGTGATGACTCAAAAGGATCATCAACCCCTTCAAGCCCATCAAGCGACTCAGCTCCAATGACTAGCGATGTTTCGACAGATTCCATGCCCACCGAATTCGCGGGTCAAGATCTGTCAAATAGCAGTTTCATTGACATGGACTTCAAGGGCAAAGACATGACCGAAGTGAACTTGTCAGGTTCAGATTTAACAAGTTCATTCTTTGGTTCAGTAACATTGACCTCAGCGAACCTCTCAAAGGCCAACCTCACCGAGACCGGCTTTTCTGCCGCCGACTTGAGTGGTGCAGACCTCAGCGGTGCAACCTTGACGAAAGCCAATTTTTCGTTAGTGAATTTGGCAAATGCCAACTTGGCTGATGCTCAAGGGCAGGGTGCGAACTTCCGCAAGGCTCAGCTTGATGGCGCATCGCTCGTCGGTGCAAATATGACTGGTGCCAACTTCGCCGATGCAGTGTTAACTGGTGCCGATCTCACCAACGTCGACTTCACCGATGCCAATTTGACTTACGCCGACTTCACCGGTGCAAATATGACTGGCGTAATTCTCACTGGTGCAATCATCACCGGAGCCATCATCCCCGAATAATCCCCTTGTGCTTCTGGTGTCGTTTTATTTGGCTATGCCGAATAAAACGACACCAGTTTCACGAAATCACTTGGGTGGCATACGGATTCCGCCGTCGACCCTGATTGTCTCGGCATTCATGTAACTGTTGGTCACGCACTCAACGACCATCGAAGCCAACTCGGTGCCGTAACCCAAACGGTTCGGGAACAACACACCGGTCTGCAACTTCTCTTTGAACTGCTCGCTGCCTTCACCTTCTCCGTAGATCGGTGTGTTGATGAGGCCAGGCGCAACTGTGTTGACGCGCACGCCAACTGCAGCCAAGTCGCGAGCGATCGGCAATGTCATTCCGACAACGCCACCCTTTGATGACGAGTAGGCAGCCTGTCCAATCTGACCATCGAATGCAGCAACAGATGCGATGTTCACAATCGCGCCGCGCTCGCCATCATTCAAGGGCTCAGTGGTACTCATTGCAGTTGCAGCCAAACGGATGCAATCGAATGTTCCGACCAAGTTGATCGCGATGACCTTCTTGTAGGCATCGAGGCTGGCGGCCGAATCGTACGAACCGTCTTTACCAACAGTGCGTTGTGCCCAGCCGATACCAGCCGAGTTCACGAGCACGCGCAGTGGTCCCATGTCCTTGGCCATTTCGATGGCGTTAATGATGTCTTCAGTCTTGGTGACGTCGACTTTGCAGAAGGCTCCGCCAATTTCTTTGGCCAAAGCCTCGCCCTTGTCGGCCTGAAGGTCGGCGATGACGACCTTGGCTCCCTTTGCGGCGAGAAGACGAGCGGTGGCAGCTCCGATACCGGATGCCCCACCAGTGACAATTGCGCTTGCTCCGTTGATATCCATACCTGCAGGCTAGACAGGCCGACTCTATTTCGCAGAATTTAACGGCCGGGGATTGGTCCAAGACCAGAACGCGTATCCGAGAATCGGACCGGCGTCATCGCGGTATAAACCGTAGAGCCAGAGGCCAACCAACCAGTGATATCAGCCAAAACATGCGCTTGGCCATACACATAGAAACACACTTCACCATTCACCGACAGCGGCGCCACAACTGAGTTCGCAATCGTCTGTCCGCTGACAAAGTTGATATTCGAAGAGTTCGGCGGAGTCGCATCACATGGATACGCAGTCACATATCCGCCATAGGCAGAAGCCACCGTCGCATCAACAGTCACATTCATCATCACTGCAGCTGCACCCAATGGAGGAACGCCGTTCGTTCCTGCAACTTGCACCTTCAGCGCGCTACCAGATCCATCGAGCGCGCCTACCTTGGCGATGGGCACACCGCCGCTACCCGAACGTGTATCAAAGACGCGGGTTGGTGTGAGTGAATTGAATCCTGAACCACCGGCGAACCATCCGTTCACGTCGGCAATCAAATCAGCTTGTCCGTACACATAGAAACAAACAGTGCCGGTCGCCGAAACTGGCACGATCACAGCGTTCGGAACGGTTTGATTTGAAACAAAGTTGAGGTTCGACGCATTGGGTCGAGTTCCACATGGATACGCCGTCACATACCCGCCATATTTTGAAGCACTCGTTCCTGTTGCCGTGACATTCAGCGACACCGCAGATACTGCGCCGACCGATTGCCCGATTGCCGACAGCACCGATACCTCAAGCGCAGTTCCGCTTCCATCAAGCGCGCCAACTTTTGCAACTGGCACGCCTCCGTTTCCGCTGCGCGTATCAAAAACTCGGACTGGCGTCACTGCGTTCAAACCTGACGTCGCACCAAACCAGCCGTTCACGTCCACAACAACATGCGTGCCGACCGACGATGCAATGCACACCTTGCCCGTTGAATCGACTGGAGCAATGACTGCGTTCGGAACAATTTGATCTTTCACAAAGTTCACATTTGAAGTTTCGGGCTTAGTGCTTCCACACGGCCAGACCGTGACATATCCCTCAGCAGTTGGACCGACTGCAGTCAAGTTCAAACTCACTGCAGTGACACCCGCCAATGGAATCCCCGATACTCCAAGTACCGGCATTTGTAAGTCAACACCTGGTTCAACTTGCACAAAACATTTCGGCGACGACACCGAACCCGTTCCAAGTTCAAGAGCCCGATCGCGCAACCACAAAGCGAATTCTGCTTGTCCAGTTGTATTGAGATGCACACTGTCCGAGAACCAGCGATCACGAGGTCCACACATCGTGTAACCATCCCAATCAAGAACCCGAAGTTGTGGCCATCGACCAGTCGCTGCAACTAAGGCACGATTTCCAGCAGCAAATGATGCGACTCCGTTAACTTTTCGGCGTTCAGACATACTCACCCAACCGACATATCTGATGCCTTTGGCCGTGAGTGCCGTCATCACCTGATCAATTTCGCCTCCCAATGTTGACTGATTGTCGTTGTAACCGAGTTCAACAATCGCCAAGTCAGGAGTACCCGTAAGTGCATTTGCGACGGCCAATCCATCTTGGCTAGCTGGCGGACAATTACCAACAGTGCAGCGATATTCCTGCGTGCTGTAAGTATCTGAATTGAATACTCGGCGCAAAAGTGTTGGTAGTTCGCCCGCACCAGCATTGTCGGCGACGCTGGCGCCAACTGAGTCGGCGATGAATACAAAGTCGTCATTGCTTGATAAGTCTCGCTTGATGATTCGCGCCGAGATCGACGGTGACGGAAGATCGTAAGCCGACTTGATCTCTGATGCCTTCACATACACCGATTGCGTTCCGTTATAGAACCTAAAACGTACGGCCCATGCTGGAGTCACACCATATGTTCCGACCGAAACTGTCGGGTCAATTGACGTTTCAATTTTGGTGATCGTTGCCAATCCAAAGCGCGCAGCAAATGACTCAAGATCTAAGACTCGCGTCCAACGGCTATACGGGTTGTAATCAATTTTGTCACCGGCATCATCAACAGCCGGAAAGTTAACGCCGGCAGTGCGATCGCCGTTTGATGATGAGAACTCAGTTGAGACCGGCACCAATGGTGTTGCGGCACGAACTCGAATCATGAGTGCTGTTTCAGATACAGCGCGGTCGCTTCTCGAATCTTCTACGACAACGATATTTGCAGTCGCCGATGTTCGTGTTCCTGCGCCGCCATACACCTGACAATTGGTTGTATCACAGGTCTTTGCATATGTATAACGACGATTCGTTATACCACCACCTTGCGCAAGACCGTACGAACGAGCCGCAACTGCCTGTGCCTTCAGGGCATTAATTCCGGTGCCGTTACCGCGATCGGCCCACGATGCTGGCGACTCACGCGGAATAACTCCGCGAACGTACGATTCAATTTCAACGTCGCTCATCGTGCGATTTTCGCCCGACGTTCCGTTCGACGCAAAAATATTTCCGCGATAGTGGCGAACTGCACCAGCCGCATCACACACGCCCAACAAAGAAGCGGCCGGAGTTGCGGGATCATCTGCACCTGGCACCGAGAATGTCACCGAAGCAAGCCCGGCAGCGGTCGTCACTGGTCCGAGGCTGATCCAACTTGCTAACGAATCATTTGATGCTGGGCACTCGGCTGTCCCCGTCTTGCCCCACACTTGATAGGTGTACTGCCCACCCGATGACGCAACTTCGCGCGCGACCATCGATGTGAAATTTCCAGGAGCGCCTCCCACCCAAAACGCATTACCTCCAGCTGCGATAACCGCAGTCTGTAGATCATCTTGAGCTGTCAATCGAACTGACATGCGAGTACCGACCGCTACGGCGCCCATCGAAGTACCGCCGTAATAGTGATCAAGAATCCAGGTCCAGTCTTTTCCGTAAATCGTTGACCAACCCACCGCTCCGTACTGACTGAGACCTCGTCCGTGTCCATTGCCCTGGCCTTCAATCACAATTGCCAATCCAACGTTGGGGTCTCCAGGCGCGGCCTGAGCGGGCGTCACGGGGGCCAGCCACGACATCGTCGAGGCCAAAAGTGTTCCGCTCACGGCGGCAAGGAGAGTCTTACGAAAATTCTTCATGGTGTCACGAGCCCTCAAACCGTACCGATTGATCCTGTTCAAGTCCTGTCACTGGACAAGTAACTCCTGTTCAGGGGCTATTTTTCTGTCAACGGGGGCAGGCTTGAACCGCGATCTGATCAACCAAATCGTTCATCGGGTCGCCGCTATGACCTTTCACCCATTGAAAGTCTGGGCGCTCGGCTGACGAAAGACTTTCGTAGAACGCAATGAATGGTTTCCACAGATCATCATTGGCCACTGGTTCTTTTTTGGCGTTGCGCCAACCGTTGGCTTTCCACTTCACCCACCAGCGATCTTTGAAGCAATTCACGACGTAGGTCGAATCACTCACAATGATCAGTCGCTTCATTTCGGCCTGGGCGATCGGCACATTGGTCTTCAAGGCTTCGAATGCTGCGGTGAGTTCCATACGTTGGTTCGTCGTGTTGCGCTCGCCTCCCGATCCCGTGCGTTCGCCAGATGGCGCAAGTGCCCATGCCCATCCCCCGGGGCCAGGGTTACCGCTGCACGCGCCGTCGGTGTACACGACCAAAGCGCGCTCAATAGTGGAGGGATCGGTTGGGTGACTCATCAGCCGTCCATATTCGCACACTCATTCGCAATTTGCCGTGACACGTCAGATCTCGGGCAGAACCCCTACCAATCGGTAACTCTGCGAGACTATCCCCATGCTCTTTGACGGTTCCGTCCACCAACTCCCCGACACCGATCCCGGCGAAACTCAAGAATGGCTCGACTCACTTGACGCAGTGATCGATGTGCACGGCAAAGTACGGGCACGCTATTTGTTGTCACGATTGCTGGAAAAAGCACAACAGAGCCAAGTCAGTTTTCCCGCCACAGTTTCAACTCCGTATGTCAACACCATTCCTCGCGAACACGAACCTTGGTTCCCCGGCGATGAACACATCGAACGTCGTATTCGCGCATTCATTCGTTGGAATGCCGCGGCCATGGTGGTGCGTGCCAACAAACATGCCGAAGGTATTGGTGGACACCTCTCAACATTTGCCAGCTCGGCAAGTCTGTACGAAATTGGTTTCAACCATTTCTTCCGCGGCAAAGATGATGGCAACGCCGGCGATCACATTTATTTCCAGGGTCACGCTGCTCCCGGAATTTATGCTCGCGCATTTCTCGAAGGCCGCTTAAGCGAAAACGATCTCGATCATTTCCGTCGCGAAATTGCGCGACCTGGTCAAGGCCTCTCGAGTTATCCGCACCCGCGCCTCATGCCCGATTTCTGGGAACACCCCACCGTCAGCATGGGTCTCGGACCCATCAGCGCGATTTATCACGCCCGCTTCAATCGCTATCTCATGAATCGCCACCTTGACGACACCAGTAATAGCCGCGTGTGGGCATACCTCGGTGACGGTGAAACTGATGAACCCGAAACTCTCGGTGCTTTGTCATTGGCTTCGCGCGAACAACTTGACAACTTGGTATTCGTCGTCAACTGCAACTTGCAACGCCTTGACGGGCCAGTGCGTGGCAACGGAAAAATCATTCAAGAACTTGAAGCAGTGTTCCGTGGTGCTGGTTGGAATGTCATCAAAGTCATTTGGGGTTCGAAGTGGGACAACTTGCTCGCACAAGACAAAGACGGCGTGTTACTCAACCAGATGAACACAACTGTCGATGGTGAATTCCAGCGCTACACCATTGAAGACGGTAACTACATTCGCGAAAACTTCTTTGGCCCCGACCCACGCCTGCGACAGATGGTTGCGCACTTGAGCGACGACGACCTCAGCACGCTTCCTCGTGGTGGTCACGATTACCGCAAGTTGTATGCGGCGTATCGTGCCGCAGCACAAAATCTTGGTAGCGGACGACCTACCGCAATTCTGTGCAAGACCGTGAAGGGCTGGACACTTGGTCCCGACATTGAAGGCCGTAACGCAACTCACCAAATCAAGAAGATGAATGCCGAACAAATTCGCACTCTTCGTGATCGTTTACATCTCAACGATGAGATCCCCGATTCAGCACTTGAGGGCGATGTTCCGCCGTACTTCCGTCCAAGCGAAGGTTCAGTTGAATACCAGTATCTCTTAGAACGCCGCCGTGCTTTAGGTGGTTCAATACCGAAGCGCATCGTGCGCGCTCGTCGCCCGCTCGAGCTTCCTGCCGACACAGTGTTCAGCGAACTCGATGGTGGGTCAGGCGAACAATCAGTCAGCACGACGATGGGATTCACCCGCTTGCTACGCAACTTGGCGCGCGACGAAAAGTTCGGTTCACGCGTCGTGCCAATCATCCCCGATGAAGCCCGCACATTCGGCATGGACTCACTGTTCAGAGAACTCAAGATCTACGCGTCGCAAGGCCAGAAATACGAACCAGTCGACCACGACATGTTGTTGTCGTATACCGAGTCAGCCGATGGACAAATTCTGGAAGAAGGAATTACCGAAGCAGGAGCGATGAGCAGTTTCATTGCGGCCGGAACTTCGTATGCAACACGTGGCGTTGCGACAGTTCCGTTCTACACCTTCTATTCAATGTTCGGTTTCCAACGCGTCGGCGACCTCATTTGGCAAGCCGCCGATAGTCGCACCCGTGGTTTCTTACTCGGAGCCACTGCCGGTCGCACCACATTGATGGGCGAAGGACTACAACACCAAGACGGACACAGCCTGGTCTTGGCTTCAACAGTGCCGGCTTGTCAGTCATACGACCCAGCGTTTGCCTATGAAGTTGCCGCAATCGTTAAGCACGGTCTGCATCGCATGTACGGCGATGCCAAAGGACCCAACGGCGAAGTTGATCCAGACATCTTTTATTACCTCACGTTGTACAACGAGAACTACGTCATGCCAGCACGTCCCGCTGGCGTGACTGACGCTCACATCGTGTCGGGCCTATACAAATGGCAGACCGCACCAACTGATAGCAATATCAAGCACAACGCAACGGTTTTGTTTAGTGGCTCGGCACAAGGCGCAGCAATTGCTGCAGTCGAAGAACTCAAGACTCGTTTCAATGTCGGCGTCGAATTGTGGTCGGCCACGTCGTATAAAGCTTTGCGCGAAGATGCATTGGCTGTCGAACGAGATAATCGTTTACACCCCAGCCATCCCGACAAAGTTGCTCGCGTGACGTCGTTGCTCGGTGGATCAACTGATCCGATTGTGGCGGTTACCGATTTCATGAAGATCGTGCCCGAACAGATCGCTCGTTTTGTTCCGGGTCGCTTGTTCACTGCACTCGGAACTGATGGCATGGGTCGTAGCGATACTCGTGAAGCTCTACGCGCTCACTTCGAAGTTGACATGCCCAATATCGTCATTGCGGTGTTGGCGGGCTTGGCTCAAACCGGAGCAGTTGGTGCCGACGTTGTTGAAGGAGCGATCGCTCATTACGGAATTGATCCCGCCCGCATCGACCCGTACATCGTGTGATGTCATGACTTCACCCGACAATCAGCCCGACAGTCAGCCCGACAGTCACGAATACTTCGCGACGCGCATGGCGCCCAACGCTGCACGCGCCGAAGTCTGGCGTCATGTCGCCAAGTACTTATCAAAGTGGATTAATCCACAAGGTGCGCTTCTCGATCTTGCCGCTGGCTACGGCGACCTCACGGGCGCCGTGAATGCATCTCGGCGAGTGGCTATCGATATCCATCCCGACTTGGCAACACTTATACCAAGCAATGTTGAGGCACACGTGGGCGATGCCACTGATCTGTCGCGTTTCGCCGATAACGAATTCTCCACGGTGACTGCAAGCAACTTCCTTGAGCACTTAGACGACGACTCAATCACCCGTTGTCTGGCCGAAGTGATGCGTGTTCTGCAACCAGGCGGACTGTTGATTTTGATTCAACCCAACTATCGACTGTCGGCCAAGACCTACTTTGACGATCCAACGCATGTCACGATTTTTGATGACAAGTCGCTCGCTGAATGCGTTATCAAAAATGGTTTCACTCTTGTTCGTACCGAAGCTCGATTCTTGCCGATGACGTTAAAGAGTCGACTCAGCTCTGGACACAAACTTGTTCCGCTGTACTTACGCCTCCCGTGGCGCCCACTGGCGGGCCAGATGTTGGTCATCGCCAAGAAATCATGAAGTCAGCGCCCCTTACTAAACGGACGATCTTGTGTCTCGCGTTCCTACTAGTTTTAGTCGGTGTTGTTTTTCGCCTCTTGATGATTCGAGAACCATTCGGCGTGGTCAACTCCGACGAAGCGATGGCCGGACTCATGGCTCGAGGAATTCGTAACGGCCATTTCACAAGTTTTTATTGGGGCCAAAACTATGGAGGATCTTTTGAGGCGTACATTTTGGCGATTCTCGGGCTCATCATCCCAGAACACATTGTTTTCTTTTTTCTCCCAATTGTTGAATCAATCTTTATTGCATTCCTACTTTTTCAAATCTCTAAAGCGAACCTCGGCCGAGATCTTTCTTTTTTAGTTGCGTCGCTTTCTTTCGTGTTCCCCGCGTTGACTGTATGGAACAGCGCTCGCCCCATGCTTTTTTATCAATCAACAATCATTCTTGGACTGACTTCAATTTTAATTGTTTCCAAGAAAACCCGACCGATCAGTACAGCTAACTGGATCTTCATCGGAGTCCTCTTTGGTTTCGGCTGGTGGGGTTCGGCACAATCTCTTTTCTTTATCGTTCCTTGTTTTGTCACGGTGCTCGCTCAGCGGAATTTCCCATCTATTCGCCAGTTCGGACTGGCCATAGTTTCATTTCTTCTTGCTAGCGGACCTTGGTGGTATACGAATTTTCACACTGGATTCGCATCACTTTCTGATGGACCACCAGCCGATGGCACAATTCGTGACCACCTCATGACTCAACTCAAAATTGGATGGCCGTCGGTGTTCGGACTACGTCAACCATTTAACGGCGAGTGGCTTCATGCTTCTCTTCCTTTTGTTTTCCTCATACTTCTTGCGGGATCTGCGATCTATTACCTCCCGCGAATGTTCAGGGGACGACGCGACCCGAACACGCTGTTGTTGGTCATACCAACATTCGTCATTTTGCAAGCCCTCGCTCCCACCGGCTCATTCGTTGGATCGGTGCGCTATTACATCTTCGTCGTTCCATCTGTGCTCGTAGTCATCGGCACTTTCTTCGCCTTTTTAGTGAACAGATTTGACCGAATCGGAAAGTTTGTCGTCGCATCTTTAGTCATCTGTGCACTTATTTCGACGGCGATGTCACTCAGGGCAATACGTCATTTCCAATTCGGCCCGACTCACCTTTCTGATGTTGCAACTACTTTGAGCGAGCACAACATTTCTGGGGTATACGGGGACTATTGGGTGGTCTACGCATTGGCGTGGGAGGACTCACAACTCAAAGTATCGCCGACAACCACAGAGCGCCGACCCGATTGGTCGCAAGAGATTCGAGCAAGTCAAGGTGTGGCTTACGTTTTCTGGACTGAATACAGCGTCGACCTTGACAGACTTGAATCCACAAAAGTCGCTCTTGGTCTAAGAACTCAATTTGATGAAATCCATGTCGGAACTTATGTTTTGCTCCTTCCTCAAATCAATATCCCGCCTGAAGATCTCTAGTGATCCTTCAATTTCTAGACAATTTCAAGACAGACAAACCTTTCATGCGACTGATTCGTGCCGATGATATGTCTGTGATGAAATCTCGTGTGATCGTTGTACTTAGTCTGCTGCTGTCGAGCTTGATCGCCTTCCACCAACCAGCACTTGCTTTCGCCAATACAACGATCAACTTCACTCTCAACACCAGCGGAACGATCGGCAGCATCGGCGTCGACGCGATTTACAACGGTTCTGGTGGTGGCGGAGATTACGACAAGATGGTTCGCTGGAGCGCCGATGGACGACTTTGGAATTTTGACCGCACTCTTGGATCCCCAACTTTTGGCTGGAGGACTTCTCAATCAAATGGCATCACCGTGAGTGGGTCGGCTTCGATGATGCGTCTTGAGATTTATCCTCACCCACCAACCAACTGCTCAGGCGTCAATGAAAATGATCCGTGCTACTGGCAAACGTACGATCCGTGGCAAGGCAACTATGGGGGAGTTCAGATTCAAGTTGATTCAACGATGGGATCAAATTGGCTTGATGTTGGACAAATTGATTTACCTCAACTCGGAGTGAACGGTGCGTTTCGTTTACAGGGCAACATCTTGTCGCACGACGCCGTTCCAGACAATCGCGTTGAAGTTGACATCTTTCAAATTGATTGCAATTGGCACGAGACATGCGACCACCCACCTACGAATAACCGCGGAGTATCAATTGGCGCTTTCGCGTCAACAAAGAATAAGGGCAACGCCTGGACCGGTGGAATCGCCTATGCCGGTCATTACGTCATCTACATCCGCGACATGCTCACCGGCCGTCATCTTCACGGCATCGTCGACATCTCACCCACCAATATTCCAACGATTGACCTCGATGCAGTGTGTTTCGGAATTCCAATTTGTACTTTTGATGAAGGAAGTTCGGCAACGGCAACTGGTGGCTTTCACTCACTCAACCCAACCCGCATCCTTGATACGCGCAATGGAACTGGTATCACCAACGGGCCAATCAGATATGGCGACGGAAGCCAAGCGTCAACTAATCCTCAGTTTCGTGCCGATGATGCGGCCAATCATGATCTGCAGGTCACTGGCGTTGGCGGAATCCCCACAAGCGGAGTCAGTGCCGTGTTGCTCAATGTCACGGCAGTCGCCCCAGCAACTGAAGGCTTTATCACTGTCGGTCCTCGCCCTGCCGGAGTCGGCGATGTCTTCAACGATCAATTCACTTACGGAGAATGGCCAAGCGCATCAAATCTCAACACCAAAATTGGCACGACGGTACCCAATCTTGTCTTGGCTCGCGTTGGTGCTGGCGGAAAGATACGTCTGTATAACTTCAATGGACTGACCAATGTTGTCGCCGATGTCGCTGGCTGGTTTGACACCAACGCACTCACCTCAACATCTCAAGGAAGCGCTTTTACCGGCGTCACGCCACAGCGACTGCTCGATACTCGCACCGGGCTTGGCGAACAGTCAGCAGTGCAAGACGGAAAATTCAAGCCCCTTGATGATCGAACATTTACAGTTGCTGGCATCGCCGGCATCCCGAGTAACGCTGATTCAGTTGTCCTCAACATCACCGCCGTTTCGCCAACTGGAACTGGTTGGGTGTCGGCATATCCCGACAACTCCACTCGACCCAATGCATCAAATCTCAACGTGCTCGCGGGCAACGATCGATCAAACTTGGCTGTCGTCAAGGTGGGAAGCAACGGCAAAGTTCGTCTCTTCGTCGCCGAAGCAGGCACCCATCTCATTGTTGATGTCTTTGGCTATTTCAAGCCGAGCACTTCAGGCGAAGGCAAGACGACAACCGTCAACCCAGTTCGAATCTTTGACACGCGCACCGGCGTCGGCACAACGGAAACCCGAATGAATGCGGCAGAGAAACGCACAGTTCAAGTAGCAGGTGCATTCGGAATCCCGAGCAACGCCACTGCGGTGTATCTCAATGTCACGTCGGTCAACGCGTCGGCCTGGGGTTGGCTAGCGGTGTGGCCGACCGGGTTACCGATGCCCAATTCTTCAAATGTCAATTTCGCTGGCGGCTCAATAGTGCCCAACATGGCAATCGTGAAACTTGGTACCGGTGGAACATTGCAGGTGTACAACGACGCAGGTGTCAGTGGGACTACAACTAGCGATGTACTGATTGACGTATTGGGATACGTCACGTGATCTGAAATTCAGATCAGAGAACTGATTCGCTGAGCAAAGACCTCAACACTAAATTCGGCGGCCCGCAATTGAGCGGCACTTGACATCTTTGATCGTAATTCTTCATCATTCATTAATTGACGAGTGAATGATTGCAATTCTTCAAGCGTCTTCCAGTGGAAACCATCAACTCCGTGCCTCACAATTTCGGCTGGACCTGCTGCAGCAAACACCACGGGCACTGCCCCAGCCGCCATTGCCTCAACCACCGCAATACCAAAATGTTCAAATCGCTCGGGATGCAATTCAGGGTCTTCACCAAATCCGCCACCATGCCAGTAAATACTTGCGGTAGCCAGAGTGGTCTCGACTATCTCGCGAGGTGCGTTCAGATGCACAGCAACGGGTAGTCCGACTGCACCACGACGTATCGCCAAGGCGTAATCGCGACTCGCGCTATCGGCTCCACCAACAAATGTAAGTTTCCACGATCCAATTCCTTCACGCGAAGAAAACATATGCGTGAAAGCTTCCAGTAATTCATGCTGTTTTTTGGAATGGCCAAGTGACGGATCAAAGAATCGTCCGATTGATGTAATGAGTTCAACCTTCGTGCCTGGCTTCACGGTTGTACGCACTGGCGGATACACAATTTCGCTCTCGGCATCCCACAGTTTCTTCACCCAGCCCGCGGTGTAGTTCGAGTTCGACAAAAACTTGGTGTACGACTTGGCCCATGATTGATCGATCACACGACGTTGCAATCCACGCCGCACACCTTCGAGACGTTCAGGAACTCGCGGCGCCAACTTCATTGCGCCCAAGCCAGTTCGTGCCACGGCATCAACCGCTTTACGGCGTGATGTTGTCGGTGGTTCTGGAAAATGCACATAATACAAACCATGTGGGGCCTTATTAACCGAATGGCTGCGATAGGTGCCGTTAATGAATACGTCAAAATCAGCGCTTGCAGCGCTGGCCTCAAGATCGTCACATACTTTTTGCCACGCACATCCGCCGAGGTCGACACCAAGCCGAGCTCGGGTGGCCTCTACATTTGGTTCTTCGGGTCCGAGCAACGTGACATCGCAATACTTCGACAATGTTTCGGCAATCGCTCCGCTTACTTGCTCGCCACCACCATAGGTAGCCCAGTACAAGTTGTAGATCGCAACCTTGGGACGAGTCACTTCGACACTTCCCACTTCATTAATGATTGACGCGAACACCGACGGTCCATTAACCAGCGATCACGCAACATTGCGGGCACCAACGAAAGATACGACTTCAAGACTCGGCGTCGCATCGCGGCCTCGGGCCGAGCGGGCATACGCAATGTCAATGGGCGCAGAATTAAGTGACGCACGTTGATGATGACCGTACGGCGCACTTCACCGAGTCCCGATCGAACAGCCAACCACAGCGGGGCGTTTTTCGCTAAAACCAACAAACGATTGCGTTCGGTATAGAAACGGAAGGTGTCGCTGCCGACTCCAGATGATTGCGCGTGACGGTGACGCACCATCGCTCCAGGCGCATACATGTAACGCCAACCCTGCAGACGACCTCGCCACGACAAATCGGTGTCTTCGTAATACAAGAACAAACGCTCGTCGAAAACACCAACTGCATCGAGGTACGCCTTCTTCAGCAACACTGCTCCACCACACCAAGCGAATACGTCAACTGCTTGTTCAAACTGTCCGCGGTCTCGTTCTAGAAATCCGCGGTCGCCACCAAAGCCGCGCTCGTACAAATTTGAGCCGACATTGTTGATCACATCAAACACATCGCTACCGACGCTCACATCGACCCAT
>WLMQ01000021.1 GCA_009700145.1 Actinomycetota bacterium | reverse complement strand
TGCATTGGTTTCTTCCAACTTCTGGCGATAGTCGAACGGTGACGCCTTTTGGTCCTGATGGCCACTTTCGTCCGCCCACGCTTGAATACATCGCTCAAGCCGCACAGGCGGCCGACCGACTTGGGTTTGACGGAGTACTCACGCCCACTGGCACGCCTTGTGAAGACGCTTGGTTGATGACGGCGGCCCTCATTCGTGAAACCGAACGACTCAAGTTCTTAGTTGCATTTCGACCCAATGCTTTAACGCCAACACTCGCTGCACAAAAGGCCGCAACATTTCAACGTATCTCTGATGGTCGCTTACTTCTCAATGTTGTGACGGGCGGAGACGATGACGAACAACAACGTTTTGGTGATTGGCTCGATCATGATCAGCGCTACGCGCGTACCGATGAGTTCATGACGATTTTGCGTGGTGCACTGTCGGGCCAACCTTTGGATTTTTCTGGAGATCATTTCAACGTTGCTGGGGCAACTGTGAGTCAAGCCCCCAACCCACAACCGAAGTTGTATTTCGGCGGAGCATCAACAGCAGCAGAGGAAATTGCTGCACGTCATGTTGATGTGTACTTGATGTGGGGCGAACCACCATCAATGATCGCTCCCCGTATTGCACGCATGCGACAGTTAGCTGCCGATCAAGGTCGAACGCTTACTTTTGGAATTCGTTTACACACCATCACTCGTGATCATGCCGACGACGCATGGAGAGAAACTCAAAGATTTCTTGATCTCGTTGATGACAATCGGATGGCTGTGTCGCAGGATCAATTTGCACGTACGACATCTGTTGGTCAACAACGCATGGCCTCGCTACATAAAGGCTCGAAAGAAAACCTGGTTATTGCACCAAACCTGTGGGCTGGTTATGGGCTTGTACGCAGCGGAGCAGCAACTGCACTTGTTGGTAGCCACTCAGAAGTGGCCGATCGCATCGAGGAATACCACTCGCTCGGTATCGACGAGTTCATTCTGTCGGGCCATCCTCATATTGAAGAGGCCTACTGGGTGGGCGAAGGCGTGATGCCCGAATTACGCAAACGAGGATTACTCGCCGAGAATCCAGCATTGATTTCGCGCAACACCGGTCAACGTATTTCATATCCGAATACTGCTGGACGTTAGGGCTATTCGTTCCAGCCAAGTTCTTTTTGAGTCTTTTTTGCTCTGGCTATCTCATTGAAACTGAGTTTCAGTCCGTCTTGCACATCTTGTTTAGTGAGCCCAAAAGCTTCTGCCATGAAGTTGTTCGTGAAAATCAATGCGCTTGACCGAACTGCCGTTGCCTCGGCCATCCGACGGGACATTCCGAGGGTTTCACAATAATCTGCAAAGAGCAGAATATTCTGTTTTGATTCAGGCGCAAACTTTTTCGCATCAACACCACAAGAAATCAAATACATCACAACCCGCATACGTAGTTGTGTGAGTTCCTGGCCAGCGGCAATGAGTTGCATGTCCATTGTCACAATTTTAGATGGTGTTTTCTTGCGTTTCTCCGCGGCTGCTTCTACTTGGGTACGAGAGCGTTGAGCCAATTCGACAGTGACGGCTTCTAAAAGATCAAGTCGCGTTCCGAAGTAACGAAACACGTAGCCATGATTCAGGACGGCTGTGTCAGAAATTTCTTGGACAGTGATATCAGAAATTGGTTTTGTTGAAAGTAACAAAATTGTGGCATCAAGAAACCGACGAATTGCCTGCGGGCGACTCACCCGAGACGACGCAGGTTTATCACTTTTCAATGGCACATGAGGAGATTACACATTTTCGGTTGGCACAGCGAGACATCCCACGTTAGGTAGTGAAGTCGCCCACAACGTTTACTCGCTAATCAGGCAATATTTGCCTCATTTACCAGCCAATTATTATTGGCCGATATGTTCGCGGATACTCGCGAGTGACGGATTAGTCATGGCGGTACCATCGCTGAAAATGACAGTAGGCACAGTCTGGTTTCCGTTGTTGGCCTTTTCAACTAGTTCGGCTGCTCCAGGAACTAGTTCAATATCGACTTCTTCAAAATCAATTCCAACGTCGCGCAAGTCGCGCTTGAGCCGCTGACAGTAACCGCACCATTTTGTTGAGTACATCGTGAAATTCATGTTGATTCTCTTTCTCTAGACAAACTTACGTTGCGTCGGATCCAGCTAAAGCCAGTTTGATCGCTTCACTGACCTGTGGAGCACGGTAGCGCGAAAACTGATCTGAAATATGGTTGTAATCGCGATAAACGATTCGTCCGCCAATTTCTCCTGGACACACCTCTGCTGTACAAAACCAATCGACTGGATTGACGTACGTCGCCGAATGTTGTGAAGCGACATCGGAAATGTACTTAATGCGCTCAGGAAACTCTGCTTTGCTTCGCTGATTGGCGCACTTTGAAATGTCATTCTTATGACGCGCCAAACAACTTGGTATGTCCTCGCCGTTTGTCTTTGGTGTTTCACCAAGGACTAATACTTTCGTACCATTCCCAGATACTGATGAAATTGATTTACCTAACCCGGCGCTAAACGCGGCGATTCCCCCGTTATTCACCAAATGAAAACGCGACAGAACGGGGAAGATCACCAAATCAGGCCGAAGGTCACGGATCGCCGCATGAGCCCGAGTATGAAATGCATCGCACTCGGGATAGAGCAACTCTTCACCATCAGGAAGTGCGTCCCGCCGTCGATAGGTGGGCACGTCAGCAACTGGACACGATGACTTCGTCATCGAGACCAATTTCCAGTGATTGGTACGGGCGGCAACTTCAAGCGCCCCAAACCATTGAGCTGCATGGCTATCACCGGTGAAAACGATGACGATGTCACTTTGAAGATCACCGAACTCACAAATGACTGGATCAATTGCTGCTGTTGAGGCGTGGCAATCGTTGTCATAGAGAGGTGACTTGCTTGCAGCCACCGCACCGAGGGCAAAATTTTCGGGTAACGGACCCAGTGCGGCCGCTTCTGCGACGTCGTCGAACTCACCCGAGATTTGAATTGGTGCAAGTGTCGTTGTGGTCGTTGTCGAAGTTGAAGTAGTTGTCGTCGTTGTCGATGTCGTTGTAGTTGTACTAACTACCGAAGTCGTGGTCGTTTCTTGCGGGGCCGAAGAGGCTGTCCCACAGGCGGATACGACCAGAAATCCAGCGAGGACTATCAGTCGCTTAGTCACTTGCACAGTTTACCCCCACCCTCAAATGCACCTCAGGTGCCCGACAACTAGGGGCATTAACCCAATTAGTTGTACGGTACAAGGTTAGATGTTGTTCAAATTGCTCAAAGCCAAGTTGATTCCCTATCGCCATGTGTTGGTCGCAGTTGTTATCTTGCAAGCGATTCAATCGGTCGCCGGTTTATATCTACCAACCCTGAATGCGGACATCATCAACAAGGGAATAGCCCGTGGCGATACTGGCTATATCTGGCGAATGGGCTTTGTGATGCTGCTGGTCACACTGGTACAGGTCGTGATGTCGGTCGCTGCCGTCTTTTTTGGATCGCGTGCAGCAATGGGGTTCGGCCGAGACACCCGCACAGCCCTTTTTCATCAAGTCAATGACTTTTCAGCACGTGAGGTGGCGCACTTTGGTTCGCCATCGCTCATCACACGCATCACGAATGATGTCACCCAAGTGCAAATGCTGGTGTTAATGAGCTGCACACTTTTATTGGCCGCACCCTTTACGGCTATCGGTGGTTTGATTTTGGCACTCAAACAAGATGTGGCCTTGTCGTGGATCATCGTCGTATCGGTTCCACTTGTCGCGACAATTCTTGGAACAGTCGTTGTCAAGATGGTTCCTACTTTTCGACTCATGCAACAACGTATTGATCGCATCAATGAAGTTCTCCGTGAACAACTTTCGGGCATTCGAGTAGTTCGAGCCTTTGTGCGTGAACCAGAAGAGGTTGAACGCTTTCGCGTCGGCAATAGTGAGGTAACTGCGACAGCATTGCGCGGCGGACGCCTGATGAGCCTGATGTTCCCCACTGCAACCGTGATCGTCAACCTTTCATGTGTTGCAGTCGTCTGGTTCGGCTCAACCAGAATTTCTGACGGCAAGATGAATCTTGGTGCGATGGTTGCATTTTTGACCTATCTTTCTCAGATTCTGATGTCTGTCATGATGGCCACATTCATGGCAGCACTTTGGCCACGTGCATCAGTCAGCGCGGAGCGAATTCAAGAAGTATTAGATACGCCGTCCTCGGTCGGTATCTCTGACATGCCAACTCCTATTACTTCAACTCACACGTCACTAGAAATGCGCAACGTGGAGTTTCGCTACCCCGGCGCTGCGCAACCAGTGTTACAAAACATTTCTTTTAGAGTCAATGCCGGAGAAACACTTGCAATCATCGGCAGTACTGGTTCGGGTAAAACGACTTTGGTCAACCTGCTTGCACGACTGATCGACACCACCGATGGAGATGTGCTTCTTAACGAAGTCAACATTCGTCAGATAGCACCTGCAGAATTGTGGACTCGAATCGGCTTAGTTCCACAGAAGCCATACCTCTTTTCTGGATCAATTGCGAGCAATCTGCGCTATGGAAAAGAAGATGCCACCGACGAAGAAATGTGGAAGGCATTAGCGGTCTCTCAAGTAGAAACCTTTGTTCGTGAAATGACTGGTGCTCTTGATGCAACCATCGCTCAAGGTGGAAGCAATGTTTCAGGAGGGCAACGCCAAAGATTGGCGATCGCTCGAGCACTCGTTCGCAAACCAGAAATTTACATATTTGATGATTCATTTTCGGCACTTGATTTAGTGACCGATGCAAATTTGCGGGCTGCTCTTGTTCCTCTTGTTGCAAATTCGGTCACTGTCATTGTTGGTCAACGTATTTCGACCATCCGACATGCGAATCAAATCATGGTCCTTGAAGACGGTCAAATAGTTGGACTCGGCACTCACGAACAACTCAGTCAAACGTGTGCTACTTACCAAGAAATTGTCGCTTCACAAGCGACACAAGAGGCTGATAGCTGATGAGTTCAGAAACTCCGAAGAACGCGCCAACAGAAACAAAAGCACCAGTAGGAAATGTTGCTGAGATGCGTGCTGGACGCATGAACACTGTTGGGGTACCAGCAGAGAAGTCCAAGAATTTTAGCCTGACCGCTAAACGACTCGGACGGCGCATGGGACGCGAAACCTGGTTAGTGCTTTTGATTCTGCTGATGGCAGTCAGCAGCGTTGCGCTCATCGTCTCCGGACCACGAATTCTTGGCCACGGTACCGACATCATTTTTGATGGTTTAATGCAACGCAACGGAGCAACGGGAATTGATTTTGGTCGTCTTCATCGCACCCTTGAACTTGCAATTGGTGTCTATCTACTTTCATATGTACTTGCTTATGCCCAATCTTTCTTACTAGCCGGTGTCGTCCAGCGAACAATGTTCAAAATGCGGCGTGATGTTGAGGCCAAGATTCACCGTTTACCGCTGAGTTATATAGATAAGTATTCACGTGGCGACCTACTGAGTCGTGTCACTAATGACATTGATAATATTTCCCAAAGTTTGCAGCAGTCGCTGAGTCAACTCGTTCTTTCAGTACTCACAATTGTCGGCGTCATCGTCATGATGTTCACCGTTTCGGTTTTACTTGCGCTCATTGCGCTCACTGTCATTCCATTGAGCTTGCTGACAATGTCACAAATCGCCAAGCGATCACGGGCAAAGTTCATTTCTCAGTGGCGCTACACCGGTCAGCTCAATGGTTTAGTTGAAGAAGCGTTTACAGGGCACGCCATTGTCAAAGTCTTCGGACGTCAACAAGAAGTTGAAGAGCGCTTCAAGATTCTCAATGATGAACTTTTCGACGCGGCCAATTCGGCTCAGTTCATGTCGGGAGCAATTCAACCAGCAACCATGTTCTTGGGCAATCTTAATTACGTGGCAATTGCTGTTGTCGGTGGACTACGCGTGGCGTCCGGGACCATGAGCCTTGGTGATGTACAAGCCTTCGTGCAGTACTCACGCCAATTCACTCAGCCCATGACCCAAGCCGCTTCAATGGCCAATGTTCTACAGTCAGGCGTCGCTTCTGCCGAACGAGTCTTTGAGTTGCTCGATGCGGAAGAACAGTCACCAGATATTGGTGCGATTGATGATTCACCGACCATTGGTCGAGTTGAGTTTGACAAAGTGACGTTTTCTTATGATCCCGAGAAGTCACTGATCACCGATCTTTCATTTGTTGCTGAACCCGGCACAACCGTGGCCATTGTTGGCCCCACTGGTGCTGGTAAGACCACTCTCGTCAATCTCATCATGAGGTTCTACGAGTTGAATCAGGGCCGCATCGTTTTAGACGGTCGCAACATTGCAGAAATGCCGCGTCAAGAATTACGTTCAAAAATTGGCATGGTTCTTCAAGACACCTGGCTCTTCAATGGAACAATACGCCAGAACATTGCCTACGGGAATCCGAGTGCTTCCGAGGAACAAATACGTGCGGCAGCCAAAGCAACTTTTGTTGATCGGTTCGTGCAAACACTTCCTGAGGGATACGACACAATTTTGACTGGTGAATCGGGTGCTGTGAGCGCTGGAGAAAAGCAGCTGTTGACGATCGCCCGAGCTTTCCTTGCTGATCCGGCGATCTTGATTTTGGATGAAGCCACAAGTTCAGTTGATACGCGCACCGAAGTTCTGATTCAAAAGGCAATGAATGCACTGCGTCACGAACGCACAAGTTTTGTGATTGCCCATCGACTGTCAACGATTCAAGACGCTGACATCATTTTGGTGATGGAAAACGGAGCGATTGTCGAGCAGGGATCACACGAAGCTCTTCTTGCGGCTCATGGCGCGTACTACCGGCTGTATCAGTCGCAGTTCTCGGCACCAGCAACCGATTTGGGTTGAGCAGTTATTGCATGACTTGGGCGCACATTGCAATGCATATGACGCCACGCAATGACCAAGAAATAGTTCGCGGCCAATTGGTCGCAACAAGTTTTCTGCCAATCTCGGCATTTGGATGACTCACCATTTTTTGATGTAGTGGGACCGAGAGAAATATCGTTGACCCCAACGAAACCGCCAAGAGAATTGCGCCAATCCACGGCAACCACCACGTCACTTGATCGGGTCGATCAACGAGCAACACCAAAGTACTCACACCTTCAACTGCCATTGGTAATCCCACTACTTGACCGGTTCGGCGCTGATGTTCAGCACCGATAGAAATCTGTTGGTCAACTTCAACATGACCAAGCAATGGATAATGGACGCGTTGAACAAACCAGATGAGGCCGACCATGAAAATTGTTGCTGCAGTATTCGCCATCAATGCGATTTCGCTCATCTCCAAACCGTACCTCTGGTTCGCAGTTCGCGCGATGCCGAGCACTTAGAATATTCCCGTGCTCAATAACGACAGTCTCGTTCGCATCAATCTTCGCGGGAAGTTATCGCAATGATGCTTGACGTTCGCAATATTATTGATGGTCAAGTGTGGCCGAGAAATGTTCACGATTTCGGTGGTGATGTCACCGACATTTTGATGGAGCAACTTGAAGGATGCGATCCGGCAACCATTGCCGATGCGATGCAACAGCTTTTTCTCTTATTTGCGGATGAAGATTTGATCATTCGTTCGTACGCTGTATTAGCAATCAGCAATATCAAGAAGTTGGTTGATGAATCATTGATTCACAGCGCACTAGAACTTTCAGCGTCGTCCTTGAAAGTTGCCCCAGCCCCAATTTGGCAAATCTCGCACAGCACTCTGTGGGACGAAGCGATCTTTAGGTTGAGTATCGGCTGAGTTACTAAATTGACGACGCTGTTTTATGCACAATGACGCAGTACACAATGGTGCTCACGATGTCGATCGCTACCACCCAACGAACGCGTACACTTTGCGCACCTGCCCACATCAAGTGGCGTCCAATCGGTCTCAATACCAGAAGTCCTATCGCCAAAGTTTTATGGTGCGCACCTGGTTTGGCCATCCAGCGACCAATTCGACCAAGCTTGACCATGTGCTTGGGTCCATGGCGGCGTCCAATAAGAAAATGGAATGGATCGGTCATTGACAGGCGCAAAGTAGCCAAAAGAACAAAGGGAATGAGCGACATCTTGCCGGCTGCCATGCCCATGAAGATGATTCGGGGACTGAGCAACATCAACGCCAACGGATGCCCCAACAACAATGGTGTACATGCAGTACCAATCAATGAAACACCCGACATCGCCATTATTGGTAGTGCCGTCGGATCAATTCGCTTGATCAACGGTCGCTTGACCAATATTTGCTTGACCGTCGTTTGCTCGACCGTCGTTTGCTTGATCAACGGGGGATCAAATCTCTTGATCAAAGTGACGCTCACGTAAATAAAGTTTCGCAAGCCCAACTTTCAGGAGAGCAAAGTTCATCGCTCTAGTTGGCAAACAACGTCTGAACAAATCAGACTGAAACATCTAAAAAATGCGAGATTACTTTCGGGTCAGGCTCTAAAAGATATGACTGCAATTGCCAACCCCGACCTCTCCGATATCGATGTGATCACGATGAAACGACTCCGGCTCATGAGTTCAGTCTCAGTCGCAATCTTCGGACTCATGGGGCTCGGATTCTTCATTATTTTGCATGGTGACGAAAAAATCTCTAGCCAGGCTCAGCACCGTCAAAATGCCATCCTTGGCGCCAGTGGAATTACCCTTCTAGCAGGGGGAATTGTCCTTTTAGCACTGACCTTTTGGCACTACTCACGGTCCCTCAATCCGACCTCGTGAAGCGGTCGTCGTCTAATTCAGTTGACATTGTCATTTCAAAGTGATTGCCTAAGAAGCGTTATGTCTCTCCAGAACACTCCGTCGATCTCCAAGATCTCATGGCCAGTGTTCTCCTTCGCGCCTGTTGACACGTTTGCCGTGAAGCACGCAGGTACGAAGCATGCAGCCGCCAAAACTGCCTATATGGCAGCCGGCTTCGCAGCGGTGAATACCAAGCGTTCACCCCAGCGGCTCAGGGAGTCACTCACGTAGGTCACACACCATCGTCGAGAATCCTCACTGAGGCCGCTGGGAAATCCCAGCGGCCTTTTTCGTTTTCCCGACCCAATCCAAAGCAGCCAGTTGCCAATACCAACTACCAACCCCAACTACCAATAACCCGAGAAATTGAGAACAACATGACCATGATCCTTGAAGCCCCCATCGACCTTGAAACAGTCAAAATCACAGAGTTCGTTGCCCTTGCTCCAGTGAAGCAAACAGCTCGCTGCGCTGACGGCAATGGCACTTTGACTCCCCTCTTCTTCAGCGACGAGAACATTGACATTGCGCGCGCCAAGGCAATTTGCACCCGGTGCGCCTTGTCTACCTCGTGTCTTGACGGTGCACTTGAACGTGAAGAACCCTGGGGCGTGTGGGGAGGTGAACTCATCGAAAACGGACGCATCGTGCTCGACCGAAGACCGCGTGGCCGACCTTCGGTATTGCCCAAGCCAATTTTGGTCATTGACGAAGATCGCACAATTCGCAGTATCGCGAGCGTTAGTGAACAGAAGAGTTACGAGGTGGCCATTCGAGTCGCCTAGACACCTCACGCAAAATTTCATGTACATCTCGGTGGTGGGCAACGCTTGACGACCCCATCACTGCACCGGGAGATCCCGGCCGCAGTATCCCCCCAAACTGCGGCCGGGCATCCCTGACCCAAGACAACGTCAGCCCTGATTTGATCAATGGCAACTAACCTGAACCTGTGGCATTGAAGGAATCACTACGTCGACTTCATCCTTTTGTCATTGCCGCCATCGCTGCCGTCATCGCATCGGCTTGCGCAATCGTGATCATCGGATCATTTCAGCAAGACTCCAACCAAACCGATGTCGTGCTCGATCAACCAGGCGTGTACCAAGAACCCGGAATTGGCACCAATGCTCCAGTTGTCGGTAAGCAACTGAAGAATGCCGATGTTCTTGATCTCAACGATGAGTCAATCAGCACATCAACTCTGTTTACCAATGGAAAACCCGCACTCATCAACTATTGGTTTTCAAATTGCCAACCGTGTAAGCGTGAAATGCCTGCGTTACAAGATGCGTTCGAAAAATACGGTGACCGAGTGAGTTTTATCGGGATCAATACTCAGGACTCGTCCGACACTGCGTCGTCATTTGTCAACGACATCGGTGTCATGTACGAAATTCTGCGTGACCCGAATGGCGAATCGGTTGTTGCCAATGGAGTCTCGACTTTCCCCACAACATTTTTTGTGAATGCCGCCGGCACAATTATCAAACAAGTGGCCGGCGAACTCACCGCTGACGACATTGCGGCAGCATTCAGCGAAATGGGCATTTCATGATTGCCAGTTCAGATCGGCTGTGGCTGAGTTTCGGTAGTGGATTACTCGCAGCTGTTAATCCTTGCGGCTTTGTCTTGTTGCCGACATACCTCATGTACTTTCTCGGCGTCAGTGGCCGTCCTGGTACCCAACGTGCCACTGTCCGTCGCGCGCTTTTAGTGAGTGCTGCCCTTTCAGCCGGCTTCATGACTGTCTTTGTCATTGTCGGTGGAATCAGTCGACTGTTTACCAATTGGTTGAATCAGAATGCCAAGTATGTTGGCCTACTAATTGGAGTGGCCTTGGTCATTCTTGGCATTGCCATGTTGTTTGGCTATCGATTGCCGTTTTCAACTCCAAAACTTGAAACAGGCAAACGCGATCAAACAATCGCCTCAATGTATGTCTTTGGCTTGGCCTATGCGATTGCTTCGATCGGTTGCACGATCGGTCCATTCTCGGCCACCGTCCTCGGCACCATTGATACAGATGGTTTCGTGCAAGGAATTTTCGCGATCGTTCTATACGGAGTCGCAATGTCGCTACTCATCACCACCTTGACCGTCACGCTCGCCTTGGCTCAAGGTGGTTTATTGAAATCTCTGCGCACTGGTATGACGTACGTAGAAACAGCTTCAGCAATCGTGATGATTCTTTCTGGGCTCTATCTCTCGTGGTATTGGTTCAACGATATTCGCAATAAATACGACGACGACCTCACGGGCCGTGTCTTGAATTGGCAAGAGCGAATCGCTCAATATATTGACAACAATCGTCTCGTCCTCGCAATCGTCTTTGCAGTCATCGTTGGCTCGGCCCTGACATATACGTTCGCTTCCCGACGTCGCGACTTAGAACGAAGTTCGTAAAACTTCATGTTCAAAGAACTCCTCGATCATCCCGATGTTGAAGAAGTCCTCACTCTGCGTGGACACGACATCCCCCTAGATCAGCGCATTGGTTTCATGGCCTATCACGGTGGTGGCCTCGAAGAAATGACCGAAGTCGTTGCGATGCAGGCCGCCGAACGTAGTGGAACCAGTTACTACGGTGTCCATCAACCCAAAGGAATGGAACGTCATATTCCATCTATTGAGGTTTCTCCAGATGCTTCAACACAACTACGCAGGTTTATTGACCATGTACACACGGTGATCACCATTCACGGGTTCGGTCGTCAGGGTTACTACTCATCGTTGTTATTAGGTGGCCAA
The DNA here is from genome assembly GCA_009700145.1 of Actinomycetota bacterium. Lineage (GTDB taxonomy): Bacteria > Actinomycetota > Acidimicrobiia > Acidimicrobiales > Ilumatobacteraceae > Casp-actino8. The sequence continues at coordinate 10,127 of WLMQ01000021.1, read as the reverse complement.
CATCGAAATCTCGCTCAACATGTTGGGTCGCATTTACGCACGCATTTACCGGCGTACAAGATCATCACCGACATTGACGAGATTCCAAAAGAACTGCGTGGACTACATCCTAAAAACCCTGTCAATTTGCCACCAGGTACTGGCGTCCAGATTGAACTGCCGCCGCGTGTGCGAGGAACAACTCCCATGTTCTGGGATTGGGAAGGCCCGGCCTTGCCGCCCCATACCGAATCCCTCATCAACGGATTAGTCAGTGCAGTCAATACATGGCAAACAACGCGATTACGGGGCTAGGCGTTCAATGACCCAGTCTTGGGTTTCATCATCACGTCGATAACGAAAACGATCGTGCAAACGATTGGGACGTCCCTGCCAAAATTCAAAAACTTCAGGCACAAGCAACCAACCACCCCAATGCGGTGGGCGCAGCACCTCAACACCTGCAAATTTTTCGGCAAATTCAGCATGACGTTCGTTGAGCACTTCGCGACCACTAATCACTTCGCTTTGCGGCGAAGCCCAGGCACCCAATTGGCTATCGCGTGGACGTGACGCAAAATAAGCATCGCTTTCATGCCGCGGCAACATTTCAACAGTGCCACGTACTCGCACTTGTCGATGTAAACCGCTCCAAGGAAATACCGCACTCGCTACTGGGTTTGCATCAATCTGTTGACCTTTAGCGCTGTTGTAATTTCCAAAAAAAGTGAGACCGTCATCATCAAATCCACGAACTAAAACAATGCGCGAGTCGGGCATACCTTCAGCGTCAATCGTGCCGACGGCCATGGCATTTGGTTCGGGTAGTTCAGCTTCTGCTGCTTCGATGTACCACGCATGCCATTGTTGAATGGGCGATTCATCAAGATCAGCAAAATCTAGTCCTGCGGTTTCGTACTGAATACGACGATCACGCACGTTCATGGTGATCAGCTTTTCGGACTAATTCGTTCAAGCCCGCGCATATACGGACGAAGAGCTTCTGGAATAACCACGCTGCCATCGGCTTCACGGAAGTTCTCCATGATTGCCGCCCACACCCGAGGCACAGCTAGTGCCGAACCGTTCAGAGTGTTGGCGATATGTGTACCTTTTTCGCCCGCTTTACGATAACGAATGTCGGCGCGACGTCCTTGGTAATCGCTGAACCACGACACCGAAGAAACTTCGAGCCAGTTATCGCAACCAGGCGCATACACCTCGATGTCAAAACTGCGGTGATGACTTTGACCCATGTCGCCGGTGCAAATTTCAATGATGCGGTACGGCAATCCCAAGCCAGCAATCAATCGCTCGGCTCGATCGCGCAATTCAATCAACAACTCGTCAGCAGTTTCGGGGGTGCTCAAGGCAAAGATTTCAACCTTGTCAAATTCGTGAGCTCGCAACATTCCGCGCGTGTCACGACCAGCCGAACCGGCTTCGCGGCGGTAGCACGAAGAATAAGCCATCATTCGAAGTGGCAATTGCGCCTCATCTAATACTTCCCCGGCGTACATTGAGGTCAATGGTGCTTCAGCAGTTGGAATGCACCACAGGTCATCACGTTCAATGGCATAGGCATCTTCAGCAAACTTTGGCAGTTGGCCAGTTGCGGTGAGAGTCGCAGTTGTCACCAAAGATGGCGGACGAATTTCTTCAAACGCATCAGCGTTCATATCAAGTGCGTACTGACATAGTGCTCGCGACAACATGGCTCCGGCGCCACGCTGCATCGTGAACATTGCACCGCTTAACTTCACGGCGCGTTCATTATCAAGAATGCCAAGTTCATCAGCGATTTCCCAATGGGGCATTCGTTGATGCTCAGTGAAACTTGCCGGCATTTGATTTGGGCCAATCACCAACGGGTTATCGTGATCACTTGCGCCATCTGGGGCATCTGGGTGCGGCAAATTAGGTAGGCGCAACATGACATCACGTAACTGCCCTTGCACAGTTTCAAAAGATTCAGCCAATGACTTTTCATCGTCTCCAAGTGTGCGACTCTCGGCTTGTAGTTTCTCTGCTTCGTCGTTATCGCCGTTGCGACGAGCGGCGCCGACCAACTTTGAGAGTTCATTCACCCGAGCACGAATCGTGTCGCGGCGGGCCGTGATATCTCGAACTTGTTCATCAAGGCTCATCGCGGTATCAAGTTGGACGAGAAGTTCGGGCTTGCCACGTCGAGCGAGAGCAGCCTTGACCACATGCGGATCATTGCGAAGTAAGCGGACATCAATCACAGAATCATCAGGTTATCCCGACTGGTGTTGCCCGCCCCTACGACTAAAGTCAAAGGCGTGTCTATAGTCGTCCCGTCGTTCTCTCGAATCAACCGTGACGAACCCACCTTGGTGGTCGATCATCTCTCGGTGCGGTACGGCGACCTGGTCGCTGTTGACGCAGTCTCATTTTCGGCATATGCCGGACAGGTCACCGCTGTTCTTGGTCCAAATGGCGCCGGGAAAACCAGCACGATTGAAGTCTGCGAAGGCCTGCGGCGCGCATCGTCTGGTCACGTCCGAGTTCTTGGGCTCGACCCCAGCAAAGATCACCGAGCTTTGGCCAACGAAATGGGAGTCATGCTTCAAGAGGGTGGCATCTACCCCAGTGCTCGCCCCATCGACGTTGTTCGGCAATATTGCGGGTTATACGGCAGTGGCAAAACTCAATACGCCAACCCCCACGAACTCATCGATTTAGTCGGACTCACCGATCGCCAAAAGACCCCGTGGCGTCGCCTGTCGGGTGGCGAAAAACAACGTCTGTCCCTGGCCCTGGCTCTTGCGTCGCAACCCCGAATTATCTTTCTGGACGAGCCGACCAGTGGGGTTGACGTCAATGGTCGTACAACGATTCGCGAAATCATCCGTCGCCTCGCTGATCAAGGGGTCACCGTCATTTTGGCGACCCACGAACTTGATGAAGCCGAAAAGATCTGCGATCGAGTCGTCATTTTCGACAAGGGCAAAGTACTTGTTGAGGGCACCCTTGACGATGTGCGCAAAGCCCGACGTACAGTTCGCCTCCGCACCGTGCGCCCACTCATTCTTGACGATATGCCCGACAACCTCGCAGGTTGGCTTATCGAAGACGCACCGTGCGATTACAGCATTGAAGATGCACCACAAGGACTCATCGCTGCGCTTGCTGTCTGGCTATCTGAACGTGGAATTGATGTGGTTGAACTACGCACTGGTATGGCCAGTCTTGAAGACGTCTTTAAGAAGTTGACCGGAGGAGAATCATGAAAGTTTCCTCAAGTCCATTTCGGGCACAACTGCGCGCCGAGTTACAGATATTGGCCCGCAATGGTGAGCAACTTCTCTTAACCCTCATCATCCCCGTGATGTTGCTGGTGTTCTTCGGAACGACCGATGTTTTACCGACTGGTTTTGATGACCACATGGATTTCTTGACACCAGGAATCATCGCGTTGGCCATCATGAGTAGTTCGATGGTCAGTCTGGGCATTGCAACTGGCTTTGAACGTAGCTACAAAGTCTTAAAGCGCCTCGGCGTGACACCACTTGGTCGCCCACGGTGGCTGGCCGCCAAGATCGTCACCGTTTTGTTGATGCAGATTGTGCAACTCATCATTTTGATTCCGGTGGCTTTGTTACTCGATTGGAATTCAAGCAACGCACAGTGGTTGCTCGCTATTGGCGCAGTTGCCACAGGAAGTATTGCCTTTGCTGGCCTGGGCCTGTTTATTGCTGGTCGTTTACGAGCCGAGATCAACCTTGCCGCTCAAAACGGTTTGTATCTGCTACTTCTTTTGCTCGGTGGAATGGTCGTACCATTCGACAAACTGCCAGCGCCTGTAGCGGCAGTTGCCAAATGTCTTCCTTCTGGGGCTCTGGCTGATGTTCTACGCGATGCACTGGTAGGGCAGGCTGAACGTCCAGGAACATCATGGATTGTTTTGGGTATTTGGGCAGTCATTACTCCCCTACTTGCGGCCTCTACATTCCGTTGGGAATAAGACCTGCCACCCATCGTTAATTCACCTAAAGTTCAAGCCTTGAGGTTCAGAAAATTCACTCAACCGTGATTGACTAATCTCTATGGCGGGATACTCCAAAGAACTCTTGCGACGAGCAGCAATTCATTCAGCTTTAGGTGAACCCGCCCGGCTTGCGATCATTGATGAACTATCCGTCAGCGATCGTTCCCCTCGTGATCTCGGATCACGCTTACAAATTCCGTCAAACTTGCTCGCTCACCACCTTGACACTCTTGAAAATATCGGCCTGATACTTCGATCAACTTCGTCTGGCGATGCCCGCCGACGTTATATACGGCTTGACCCAACGAACTTGCACACAATTGGTCCTCGTCGCGTCTCTACACGCAAGCCGTTGTTCTTTCTCTGTACGCACAACTCTGCACGCTCACAGTTAGCAGCAGCGATTTGGCACGCACGAACTGGACAGCCAGCCAGATCCGCAGGAACTCAGCCGGCAGCACATATTCATCGGCAAGCGATTTCTGCAGCACAGCGCAACAGAATTGAACTTCCCGACACTGCACCGTCGGCCCTCGGAAGAATCCCGCATAACGTCCAAGTTGTGACGGTCTGTGACCTGGTCCATGAAGAACTCCATGCACCTCTTGATTGGTGGCACTGGTCAATCCCCGATCCGGTCCCGAGTGGCAAACCCAAGGCATTTGATGCAGTGGTCGCAGAACTCGAAGGACGCGTGAATCAAGTCATCAACTCAACGGTGACAGAAAAAGGAGTGAAGTCATGACAACTCGTATCGGAATCAATGGTTTTGGACGTATCGGACGCCTCATTGTGCGGGCTTTACGCGACCACCCTTCACTGCAACTTGTGCATATCAACGAAGTCAAAGGTGGGCCGTTGACTGCGGCTCATCTTCTTGAATTTGACAGTGTTCACGGGCGATATTCCGGTTCGGTACAGCTTGATAGCGACACACTTGTCATTGACGGCAACCGAGTTTCATTTAGCGATCACGATTCGCCTGCTGCAATTGATTGGAACAAGTACGGCATAGACATCGTTCTTGAGTGTTCAGGGAAATTCAAGACAACAGAAACCATCCAGCCCCACTTTGACCGGGGTGCACAAAAAGTTGTAGTTGCGTGTCCAGTCAAGAGTCCAGGAATTCTTAACATCGTGATGGGTTGCAATGACCATCTCTACGATCCCGCCACTCATCACCTTGTGACAGCAGCCTCATGTACAACGAACTCTTTAGCGCCGGTCGTCAAGGTCTTACATGAATCAGTCGGTATTGAACGCGGGTCGATCACAACGATCCATGACGTCACCAATACTCAAGTCATCGTTGATGCACCTCATAATGACTTGCGCCGCGCCAGATCGGCGCTTCAGTCCTTGATACCTACCTCAACTGGTTCGGCGACTGCGATTACTTTGATTTACCCAGAGTTGGCTGGCAAGTTAAATGGTCTTGCAGTTCGGGTTCCACTTTTAAATGCATCGCTGACGGATGCAGTTTTCACCGTCAAAGAAGATGTGACAGTTGAGCAAATCAACGGTCTATTTGAGGATGCAGCAACTGGTGCCTTACAAGGAATTCTTGGCTACGAAACTCGACCACTTGTTTCAGCAGACTACGTCAACGATCCGCGTTCTGGAATTGTGGATGCTCTCTCGACCATGGTCATTGATTCTCGGATGGTCAAAGTATTGATCTGGTACGACAATGAATATGGTTACGCATTCCGAATGGCTGAATTGGCCGCCAAAGTCGCCCAGTCACTCGGAACGCGCCCATGAATCTCCGCAACTACATTTTGGTGACCGCTGGCTATTGGGTATTCACCATCACCGACGGTGCACTTCGCATGCTCGTCCTCTTACATTTCAATGAACTTGGATATTCTCCCGTTTCAATTGCCTTTCTTTTTCTCGCCTACGAATTCATGGGAATTCTCACGAACTTGCTTGGTGGTTGGGTCGGTTCTCGTCGGGGACTCAATCGAACACTTGTCGCTGGACTAGGGCTGCAAATCATTGCTCTCATTGCACTCTCGTTTGAATCTCCCAGTTGGCAAAAGTGGCTATCCGTCAGTTTTGTCATGGCGATGCAGGCCCTCTCTGGAGTAGCTAAAGATCTGACCAAAATGAGTTCAAAGAGTGCAGTCAAAACTGTTGCGGGCGACGGCTCACTTTTCCGAATGGTTGCAATCTTGACGGGCTCCAAAAACGCACTCAAGGGTGTCGGCTTTTTTGTCGGAGCAGCGCTCTTATCGGGAATCGGTTATGACGGAGCACTGTGGTCAATGTCAGCGGCCCTCGCGATCACTGTGATCGCCCTCATCATTTTTCTCAACGAGGACATCGGAAAATCAAAAAAGAAGGCTCCCCTACGTTCGGTCCTGTCAAAATCTTCGGCCATCAATCGCCTGTCAGCAGCTCGATTTTTTCTGTTCGGCTCACGCGATATTTGGTTTGTTGTAGCTCTTCCGGTCTTTCTGTCGGATGAACTTGGTTGGTCAGAGTGGGGTGTCGGAGGATTTCTCGCGCTGTGGGTCATCGGATACGGAATTATTCAATCAGCCGCACCAAAGTTGCTCGCCCGCGGAGGCAAGCGCGTTGATGAAGTAGTTGCCGCTCGCCAGTGGGCATTGATACTCGGTTTCGTCTCGGCGACCATCGCGCTGCTCGTCGCATTTGACATTGCAGTGAACTGGGCAATTGTCGGTGGACTGATTGTGTTCGGAATTGCATTCGCGATGAACTCATCGTTGCACTCATATCTTGTGCTGGCATTTTCTGACGACGACTCCGTCGCTCTTGACGTCGGTTTCTATTATTCAGCCAACGCTGCTGGGCGTTTCGTTGGCACATTGCTTTCGGGTTTGTTATACCTCTGGGGCGATCTCGTGGCGGCACTTTGGGGATCGGCAATTTTCGTGGTGATCACGTGGATCTGTGCACGACGATTACCCCCGGTGCCCGACACCGTGTCGATTTCAATCGCCGATGTTGAAGGTAGCGACTGAAGGCGATAGTGGCGACAGGACAACTTCACGACCAAATCTAATTAATTGATTTGGGTTCTTCGACTGGCGGCGACGCTTGAAACGCGCGCTCGATATCAGCTGTTGTCAAAATTGTTTCAACTTTGTCGTAATCGTCTTTGTTTTCGTCTCTAAATGTTTTCACAAAATGCTTAAAGAACATGGCGACGATGATGGTCCATAAGAAAATTGATCCGCCTAACTTCATGATTGCACCAGCAATTTGCTGATCGTTGCTCACCGAAACTCCCCACACTCGAGTGGGAATGTTGTAATGCTTGTACACCACACCTTCAGCAAAGGTCAGCCAACCAGCAGGAACCGTGGCCACAACACTGTTCAAAAAGAGATAAATCATCTTTGCCATCGGTGTGATCTGGAATTCTTTGAAAGGTCCACAAACCGGTAGCCACATCAAGAGTGACGTCATGACCAAAACAACATGCACGAAGTAGTGCAACGGTCCATTAGAAACTGAAGCATTGACAACACCAGGGATATGGCTAACCATGACACCGATATTGAACAACAGGCCTGCCCGCACGGGGAAAGTCATAAAGCGCAGTGCACGATAAGCGCGTCCTTCACCGACAAGTGTGCGAACAAACCATTCGGGTGTTGCCAAAATAACGAGAGGCGGCATGAAATAGGTGAGGCACATATGTTGAACCATGTGCACCGTGTACAAATATTCTTCGGCAATATCGTGCATTGGCCAATCAGTGGCCAGCCACAAAATAAGGATTCCGGCGACAAAGCATGTCAACTGACGACGAGTGACTACTGGTTCGCCATCTGGTACTGCTCTTGGTCCAAGCACACGTACGACATAGATGTACGAAGCAACCAAAACAATTACGAGTAACCACACTTCAATATGTGGTTGAAATCGCCAGGGATTAGCGGCAATCTCCCCGACCATGGGGATCAACCCTTCTGCAAGAAGAATTTAAACGTTGCTAAAAATCCGCAGTACACGGCGATGGCCAACAGCAAGCCTGAATAGAAAAGATATGTGAAAAGCTTGTTGTCAAACTTGAGGTGCATGAAGTACGACACCACGGTCACAAACTTGACGGTCATCAAGATGAATAACGTCGGCATAAAGAATGGACCAAAGTCGACGTAATACGTTGACACTTCAATCGCTGTCAAGGCAGCCAAAATCAACGCGACGTAGATGTATTGCTTGTCAGATAAACCGTGGTGCTCGGCCTCGTGGCCTTCGGTGTGTTCAATATGTTCGGTAGCGGTACTCATTGGTCGCTCCTCAAGACGGAATCAGATAGACGAGGGTGAAGATAACAATCCAGACGATGTCAACAAAGTGCCAGTACAAACCGATCAATTCGACAACTTCTGCTCGATCACCAGGAATGCGATTATTGCGGTTCATTCCAACCAGGGCCATCAACATGATGATTCCGACCGATACGTGAACTCCGTGGAATCCGGTCAAGGTGTAGAAACTTGAACCGAAAAGACTGGTCGTGAAGCCCAAACCTTCGCGATAGAACGACGTGAATTCATACACCTGACCACCAACGAACGTTGCTCCAAGAAGCGCCGTCACGATGAGCCACAAATTCATGTTGCGCTCGTCTTTGCGTTGAGCAGAAGACACTGCCAACACCATGGTCAATGAACTCATCAACAACACGAACGAGCTCACCGAGGTGAAGGGAATATCAAAGATGTTGTTCGGTTGCGGACCAGAGTTAACGCGACCCTTGTACAACATGTAGGTCGAGATCAGTCCGCCAAATAGTAGGCATTCTGAACCGAGGAACATCCACATACCGAGTTTGTTGTTGGACAAACCAGTCGAGGAGTGTGCACCATGACCTGCGTCATGAGCGTGGGAGATTGCTGTTTCAGCCAAGGGGCGACAGCTCCTTCGTGTGGCCGCCACCTTCACCAGGTGCCGGGGGATCGAAATCGTCGTCGGGTGACGTTGATGGTTCCATGGCCCAACCAAACATGGTGAGCAAAATCAAGCCAGCACCGACAGCCATCAACGTACGGTTGTAAATGACGCCGTAACCAATAACTGGTAGTGAGAAGGCCAACAAAATCGGCCAGTACGAACGTGATGGCATGTGAATGTGCTCATCGGGATGGGCATTGAGTTCGGCCATGACTTCTTCAGCACTATGAACTTGCGTCACCCCATGAGTTGACGAATCAGTTTCATACTTACGATGGAAGAATTCATCCAAGTTATTCACAGTCGGCAGCACATCAAAGTTGTGTTCTTGTGGAGGACTTTGGGTCATCCATTCAAGGCTGCGAGCGTCCCACGGATCGAGTGGTGCAATTGCGACCTTCTTCGACTTGTGGGTGTAGATCACGTTCACTAAGAACAACAAGACACCTATACCGAGCATGAACGAACCAATCGACGCAACTCTGTTCCAGAATCCAAAGTTAAAGAATCCTTCGCCGGCACGAGCTTCGGTCCACACCATCATTCGACGCGGTTGACCTTGCAATCCGAGAATGTGCATCGGTCCGAAGGTGAGGTTCATTCCGATGACCATCAACCAAAAGTTCCATTTGCCAATGGCGTCATTGAGTTGACGGCGGAACATCTTGGGCCACCAGTAATAGAAGCCCGAGAACAACCCGAATACTGCTCCACCAAACAACACGTAATGGAAGTGCGCCACGATGTAGTAAGTATCAGTTTGTTGAGTATCTGCTGGTGCCACTGCGTGGGTAACACCAGAGAGACCGCCAATGGTGAACTGAACAACCAAAGCAATCGCGAACAACATAGGAATCGTGAAGGAGATCTTTCCACCCCACATCGTCATCACCCAGTTCACAATTTTCACACCGGTCGGAACGGCAATCGCCATCGTCGACATCGAGAAAACCGCAACCGATACTGGACCAAGACCAGAGGCGAACATGTGGTGAGCCCACACACCCCAACCTACGAAACCGATTGCAGCACCTGACATCGCCACGATCGGGTAACCGAACAACGGCTTCTTCGAGAAGACCGGGATGACTTCACTGACAATGCCGAACGACGGCAGAATCATGATGTACACCTCAGGGTGACCAAAAATCCAGAACAAGTGCTGCCACAAAAGTGGGTCAGCGCCAGATGCAACGTC